>JAFGIT010000263.1 GCA_016929465.1 Candidatus Coatesiibacteriota bacterium
AGTAAAATGGTTCATTATTTCGTGCCATGGTACTCCGGTGCGGATGCTGCTGCTGCGAAAGGCTGAGAGGCGAATGGTCTCCAAGCCCTTCAGGTATGCTTCTGGGGAGTGTTTCGGGCTAGAGCCAGGCTCTGAGGCCTTTCGCAGTCAGCGTGTAGGTTGAGGCAATTCGCGAGTATAATCCCTGATAGGCAAATCCCAGTTAGATTGTATTGTATGAGTCTGCGCCGATTATGGGTGTTGAAGGCACGAGTAGGGGAATCTCGGATGACCGGGCTCGCGGAATTCCCCGAGGCTCGGGCCGCCGCGCGCAGGGCAATTGTCAGGAAGGCACCGTGGCAATATAACCACAGTGCCTTCCGAATTCGATCAATCCAAATATTGAGAGGCTATTTAGGTGGCTTTCTTGGAGGCATGGCCGGCATTTTCGGCGACTTATCCGGCTTCTTCTCCTCGATGCCCAACGCCTGTTTGAGCGGCTTGGTCATCCGGTCCACTTGATACTTGCTGATGTAGAATACGGTATCCTTGCCCTCTCGTTGGACGAAATACTGGGCTTTGCTCTTCTCGCCACACACTTTTAGCGTGTAGGCCTCGCCGTCATCGGTGGTGACGGTGATGGTCCACTTGGGCTTATCTAGCTCGAACTTGTCCTGGTCCTTTTCCTCGCCAAATCCCGATGCCCTGAGTTTTGCAAGACCGGACGGAGCTCGCTCGATGTCGTCGGGAGTGACTTCCTTCGCATCGGCAGGCTCAATGGTACTCCATGTCCCTTGCTCGCTCTTCTCGAATAGGGCAGAGCCCTCCTCGCCGGTCACAGCGTATCTCGTTATCTTCGCCTCATCCACGTCGAAGATGAGCTTCTCACGCCAGTCGCCGCCGGGCCGCTTGAACATGTGGCTCATCATCTGGCGCACAAGGCGGACCTCATCTTGTCCCGCGACGCGTATATTCGTGCTGAAGAAGTCTTGCACGGCTTTCCCAACGAAGAAATGTGCGAGTTCATTGTCATTCTTGTCGAGTATCGTGACTTCGGTGCCCAATTTATCATCGACCTCGTAGATCGCCTGCTTCTCTGGGTTGCGTGAGACAACTGAGCCCCTGTCCAGCTTATCGAGTGCATCCAGCATCCGCTGAATCGCCTGGGCGTCCGCTGGGTAGTTGTCCTGGTCGGGAACCACCCATGTCCCAGTGTCATCCCTCGCGATAGCAGTCTCCGCGCCGAGAGACTTGATCTTAATTGAGGCAATTTCATCGGTATTGAGCGAAGGAAAAAGCTTCGCCTGGTCCGAATCCGCCGGAGGTCTTTCCGCCGGCTTATTCGACTGGTGTGCCATAAAGGCAAAGACAGACAGAACACCAAGAATGATTAGCAGAATAATTAGCTGTTTCGCGCGCACCTACAATGCCCTCTTTCTCTTCTTTCTGATGAAATATCGAACCAAGCCAAAAACAGCCACGAGTGCCGGGATGCCAAGCATGTTGCCATACTTGATCCATGCCTTGCTGCCCTCGGAGACCTCCCCGAGCGACCGCTCCGCGGCTCCTCTTGTTCTGATATCAACCAGTCCATGACCCAGCGTCATGACGTCGATTAGGTTTTGCACGAACATGTCGTTCTTACGATATCGAGTTAAGAACTCGTCACTGATCATGAACGAGTTCCCGACGACCACGATCTTCGTTGGCTGGCTCTCAGCGATGACCTCTTCGTCTTTCCGATGAGGACGCGCTGACTCGTTGTCGGGCTTTGGAGCCTCCTGACCCGCGAACAAGCTTTTGAATACACCCGAGCCTTGAACTGCGAGCTCATAGCTGCCCTGTGCGGTTCTCTCGAACCTCTGCTGCGGGCTCAGGTCGAATTCCCCTGCCTGCAGCCACGAATCCTCGGAAGACCGGGCCAGCACGCTGTACTTCACTCCCGAGTTATCGCCCTCGACCAATCCGATTGAGCTTGTCCAGGGGAAGATGACCGCCGAAAGCTGCTTCACAGCAGGGCTCTCGTCCGAGAGACCATCTGGACCGACCTTCACCCAGAAGCCGTAAGGCGTCTGGAATTGCATGAACCTGCCCGAACTGAAAGCTGCCATCGCGCAGTGGCGGGGACCCTCAATCACGAGGTTCTCATTCACCTTGAAACCATAGTTCTCGAGGAGATCATTGACATTCGATGCCGCCGGCTTCGCACCGAGCTGGCCCCGCTCGCGAGCTATCACATCCGTCATGAAGATGACATTCGTGCCTCGCATGATCGCCTGGTCAATCTGGAACTTCTCCCAATCCGTAAGCTCCTTGAAGCCCAGGACCAGCAGAGTATCGACTTTCTCCATTCCGCGCGGACCATTGAGGTCTATATCCTTCAAGTCGTAGATCTTCTGGAGCGACTCCTTTAGTTGAGAGTAGCTGTCATCGACCGTTACTCCCTCCGTCAGGGGAAGTATTCCGACGCTCTTGACCTCAGTCATGGTGACTTTGCCAATCCCCGAAGTGAGCTGATACTCCAGGTTCTCGGTTCCCTGGATTACAGGGATGACCTCTTTCTTGTTCTCGTAGAGAATAGCGAGACCAAGATAGACGGTCACGACCTCGGCCTTGTCCTTCTGATATACGTTCAGTTGGACGGGCGGGATGCCCATGAATTGAAGCTTCTGCTTCAGCTCATCGTCATCCTCGGGGTCGATGTACTCAACCTGGAGCTTCCCTCCCGAGTAGGCCTTATATTCATCGAGAAGGTCCTCGACCTGTGTGCGAAGAGGCATGACGTAGGTCGGGAGCTCTTTCGAGAAATAGAGCTGTATCGTGACAAGATCCTCGAGACCTCCGAGGACCTTCTTGGTTGCATCCGAGATCGTATATTGTTTGTCCTCTGTCAGGTCTGCTCGTGTGAAGTAGAGACTCGAGAGGTAATTCACCACGATCAAGATGCAGAGAATTATCAGCGAAGAAATGAAAACGGTAGCACCGTAGCTGGTTGTTCGCTTGGCCATCAGTTCCTACCTCCAATACCGTCAATCATCATGCCCATTTTCGACTTTCGACCCCCTTCACATTGAGATAAAGGAAGAAGCCAATGACCGTCAGGTAGTAGATCAGGTCCCGCGAGTCTATCACCCCCCGGCCTATGCTCTCGAAGTGCGAGCCGAGACCGATGAACTCCAACAACCCCACAAGCGAAGCGGGGGCCAGGAAGACCACGATGCTCTCTCCGACTATCCAGAGACCGAAGCAGACGAAGAAGCTGATGATCGCCGCTATGATCTGGTTCTGTGTCAAACTAGAGATGAATAGCCCGATCGATAGGTATGCCGCTCCCATCAGAAACGCGCCAAGGTAACCGCCTATGACGGGGCCCCAGTCCATATTGCCAAGACTGGAGACGTTGATGGCGAGTGGCAGTGAGAGAACGAGCATCGAGACCAATAGGAATAGACTAGAGAAGAACTTGCCTAATACCGCCTCCCAATCCTTCAGTGGCATCGTCATCAAGAGCTCTAGAGTGTTGAGCTTCTTCTCCTCAGCCCAGAGCCGCATCGTAATCAATGGCGCGAAGACCATGAATAACCAGGGCAACATCGAGAAATACATCCGCATCGAAGCGGAGTTCGCCATGAAGAAGCTCCTGAAGAAGAGCCAGTTAGCAAACCCCACGAACAGGATTATCACGATGTACGCCATCGGAGAGTTGAAATATGAGCGAAGCTCCTTCTGGAATACCGCGATTACATTTTTCATTCGGCCTCCCTCTCCTTCGTCGTAAGATGCAAGAACACGTCCTCGAGGCTCACCCGCTCGATCCTGAGCTCTGAGAGGCTATAGTTGTTCTCAACCACCATCTTGAACACTTCCTGGCCGATGTCGCCTTCTTGCTTCGCTTTCAGCACGAAGGTGGAAGGACTGGAACCACCGCCGGTTATCACGCGGCAGCCGATCACGTTCTCCATCGCCTCGAGTCTCTCTCTGATCTCCGCGTCCTTGCCGTGGATCTTCGCGCGGACCGTGATGTTGCCCTCGGTCGCGGTCGCAAGCTCCTCGGGAGTCCCGGAGGCTACCTTCTGACCTTCATTTATAATGAGGATCCGGTCGCAGGTCGCCGAGACCTCTGGCAGGATGTGCGAGCAGAGGATGATCGTTTTCTCCCGACCGATCCGCTTGATGAGCTCACGTATCTCTATGATCTGACCCGGGTCGAGACCGGTCGTGGGCTCGTCGAGTATCAGGATATCCGGGTCGTGTATCAGGGATTGCGCGAGACCGACGCGCTGCCTGTAACCCTTCGATAATGTGCCGATGTCCTTGCCGAGGACCTTCTCGAGTCCGCAAGCATCGGTTATCTTCTTGATCCGCTCGCGGCGAACATTACTTGGAATCCCACGAACCTGTGCGACGAATGACAGGTAATCTGTCACGTCCATGTCGAGATAGAGGGGCGCGCTCTCGGGCAGGTAACCGATACGCTCTCTCACCTTGAATGAATCGGTGAGAGTGTCGTGGCCGGCCACCTTTACTATCCCATCAGAGGCAGGCATGTAGCACGTGATGATACGCATCATCGTGGTCTTGCCCGCGCCATTGGGACCCAAGAAACCCAGGACCTCACCCTTCTTGACCTCGAACGACAGGTTGTTCACCGCAATCGTGGGGCCAAACCTCTTAGTAACGCCTTTGACCTCAATCATACTGCAATGTCGCTCCGTCTGATAGCTTCTTGTACTAAGACAATTAGAAACGGGAGGTATCCCACCATACCGCGAATATACAAAGCAAAGACTGCCTGTCAAGGATTCGCGCCGAGATTCCAGCCCATTTCAGAGCTTTGATCTATAGCATCGAATCGATAACAGAATTCGGAGCAGGGTGGTTCCCATTCGACCCCAACTTGGCAGACTAGCCTTTACTGGTTTGAACGATGGTGTAGTATTGCTGACCATGAAGAGAAGAATAGCCAGATATATTGGAGGTCCATCAGGACACTGTTTGCTGCTGGTGTTGACCATGGCCATCGCCGTCTCGCTCTTCTCAGGTTCTTTGGCTGAAGAACCCTTAAGTGCACGCAGCGTGCGTGAAACGCCCGCTGTGATGGCGGTGCGGGCGGCGAGGGACGCAGTTGTGAACATCAGCACAGAGCGGATCGTTGAGCGCTCCTACCTGTTCGGGGACGAGATGTTCGAGCGCCTGTTCAGGCACGCTCCGCTACGACGGACAGAGAAGGAGACGAACCTCGGCTCGGGTGTCATAATTGATAACAAGAACCATGTCCTCACCAACGCACACGTTGTCCGGAAGGCGTCTCGCATATCGATCAAAACCGCCGATGGCAACGTCTTTGAGGCGAAACTTATCGGCTGGGACGTGCGGTCCGATATCGCGGTCCTCGAGATCGACAGCAAAGAGCCGCTGCCGCACGCGAAGATCGGGACCGCAAAGGACCTGATGATCGCGGAGACGGTCATCGCAATCGGCAATCCTTACGGCTATTCTCACACCGTCACGACCGGCGTAGTTTCCGCCATAAACCGCGATATGGAGGTCGGATCAGGCCAGGGAGAGGTGCTGTATGACCTGATCCAGACAGATGCTGCAATCAATCCGGGCAATTCTGGTGGGCCGCTCATAAACCTTGCGGGGGAGGTAGTCGGGATAAACACCGCCATCCTCGATGCCGCAGAGGGGATGGGCTTCGCAACTCCCATAGACCGCGCGATGCGAGTGGTGGAGGACCTTATCTCATACGGGGAAGTGCATATCCCATGGCTCGGTATCTCGACTGAGACGATGGAAATGCCTGAGATACGATCGATTTCCACCCCCGACGAGGAGGTCACCGCGGTCGTTGTCACTTTCGTGTTCGGGCAGGGACCAGCAAATGGCTTCATCGAGACGGGCGACCTCATCCCTAAGATAGGCGATACGAAGATCAGCAACGCCAGGGAGTTCCGATCCAGACTCAAGGATTACAAGGCAACTGACGAGATCCCGCTGACTATCAACCGTGGTGACAAATCGCTCCAGGTCAGGATTCGAGCCACGAAATTCCCGCTCGACCAGGCACAACTCCTGTGTTACGAGTGGCTCGGCTTCTGGGCAGACGAAATAGACCTGAATGCGAACAGGCCGAGTCCCGGAAAGAATCCGTTCATCGCCGTTGTAAAGGTCAGGAAGAAGAGCCCAGCTGACAAGGCCGGCCTTCAGGAAAAGGACCTTCTCCTACAAATCAACGACTCCACAATCCACACCCTCGATGAGTTCCAGAAGGCGATCATGTCCGCAAGCGGACGCGGAGGCATCTATATCGAGATTCGGAGGGGGGCGCTTTATCTCAGGGGGACAATCCCTTAAAGGGATGGGGGATAAGGGATGGGGGATGAAAGCGCTAATGGACTGCGGTGCGATCTGAATGCTAGGACACGGGAATTTGCCCTTCGAGTCATTCGCCTCTACTCTCATTTACCCAATTCGACCGAGGCTCAAGTGATGGGCAAGCAACCTATCTTAAGGAAACAGATCTTGAGGGGATGGGGGATAAGGGATGGGGGATGAAAGGGCTGACGGGTTGCGGTGCGATCTGAAAGTCAGGACACGGGAGTTTGCCCTTCGGGTAATCCGACTCTATTCTCGCTTGCCCAAATCCACGGAGGCCCAAGTAATCGGCAAGCAATTGTTGAGGTCAGGCACTCCGGTAGGTGCCCATTGGCGGGAAAGTTATCGGGCAAGATCCGATGCCGAGTTTGTTAGCAAGATTGAGGTGGGCATACAAGAGCTGGAGGAAAGCCTCTATTGGATGGAGCTGTTGATTGAGGCCGGAATCGTGAAGGCCGATCTAATGGAAGAGCTGATGGCGGAGGCAAACAAACTGATGGCCATCTTGATCA
>JAFGIT010000264.1 GCA_016929465.1 Candidatus Coatesiibacteriota bacterium
CCTCGATGTGGCCCGGTCTTTCTTGCCTTATCTGATACGCGTCGGCCTGCGTGTGGCCCGTGAAGTCGACGAAGTTCACCCTGAGCGGGGGAATCAAGCTGCCGTCCGAGAGGAGCAGGCAATCGTCGGAGCGGCCCTCGACCTCGACGATCCGCGGGAAGGGGCAGCCGCAGGGGCAAGGCGAGAAATCGAGCCGGCCGCGGTCGAGCGTATTGTAGCGGATGAACGGCATCGCCTCGTCGTCGAGGAGCGTGATGATGAGTTCGCCCGTGTCGGGGTGCTGCTCGACGTGATAGAAATCCCAGTTGATGTGCATCCCGTTATGCTGGAAGCACTCCCACGCGATCATCCCGAGCTCCTTCAGCCCGTAGTAATTCGTGACCTCAACGCCGAACGCCGCCTCGATCGCCGCCCTCGCGTCGTCCGTCAGCACCTCGCCGGCGGAGATGATCCGCTTGAGGTTTCCGATGCGTCCCCTATCCGCCAGCCTCGCAAGCAGCAGCAGGTGGCTGGGGTAGCACTGTAGCAGGTGTGGATTTATCTCAGAAAGCCTCCTGGCGATGAACTCGGGATCGTCATCCGCCGAGACGTATTCCCGCCTGAAGAAGCCGAGCTTCTGCAGAATATTGCGTGGGCGCTTCATCGCCTCCGGACTCGCGACCACGAGATGAACGTGCCTCGGCCGCAGCCCAAGCCTGAGATTGGCCCGAAGATCAACCATGATTCGCTTCATCCGATTCCGCTGGGAATGAACGAATAGGAGCGATACGCCGGTGGACCCGCTGGTGCGGCGCGGGGCGAGCTCGCCGAATCCCTCGCCCGAGTAAAAATCCTCGATCGGGCGAGAGCGGAAGAAGCTCTTGTCGATGATCGGCAGCTGCGACATGTCTTCAAAGCCCCGTATGCCCTCGACATCAACGCCCGCCTCATCAAAAAGGTCGCGGTATGCGGGAACCCTTGCATAAGCGAAACTCAGCACCTCGCGCAGCCGCGCCGCGCGGAAACGCTCGAGCCGCGGCCCCCTCCTGATGGTCAAATACGCGAGCGCGGAGGTCATGTGTGCGAAGCCTGTAGATGGATGAGGGATTCATTAGAGGTTGATCCACGAAGAACACGAAGGACACGAAGAGGCACGAAGAAAGAAGTGAGAGTAAAAAGCAAAGCTGCCCAAACTTCTCTTTGTGGTCTTTCGTGTGCTTCGTGGACGAATGATCTAATAAATCGGGCTCTTTCGTGGACCATCTCCATAATCACTCCATCCAGAAATCGAGCGAGCGTTCGAGCCCTTCCCTGAGCAGAGCCTCGGGCTGGCCGAACGACACCCTGACCATCGCCGGCCTTGCGCTATCCGGCATACGGTAGAGCGCCCCCGGCAGGGCATAGACCTTCTTCGCCTTTAGAAGCTGCTTGAACCGCTCGAATTGCTCCTCGGGAGTCTTCGCGCCGCGAAGCTCGACCATCATGCTGAAGGCACACTCCGGCTCGATGTAATCAAGGCCGGTTGGATCGATCATCTCCTTTACTATCTTGTACTTCTCCCCATGCCTCTCGAGATTCCTGGCCCAGAATTCTGCTTCCTCGCCCTTGGGATCGGTTCGGACCATCCTGAAGAAGTCACAGGCGGCCACAATATAAGGCCCGAACACGGGCGGGGGCGTTCCATACTCGAGGTCGCCGAGGTCGTTCAGAAAATCCATCACCGGCCAGCCTGTACCTTCATGAACTCGCTCGCAAAGCACTGGGTGCGCGCAGAAGTATCCTATGCGAAGCCCGGCAGTTCCGAGCGTTTTGGATAGGCTGTTCATGCGGATTAAGAACTCATAGTCAGCCAGGTGCGGGCCGTAATGAACTCTGTCGAGGTCAAACGCCATCTGGGCATAGACCTCGTCGAGTATCGCTATGCACTGGCGCTTCTTGTTGTATGACGCCACGCAATCGAGCAAGCCGAAGAGAAGCTCGGGGGGATATATTCTACCCATCGGATAGGTGGGATTCGTTATCAGGACGAGGTCGTAATCTTGGCTGTTAAGGGCTTCCTCAAAGCCATCGATCGTGGGCAGGAAGTCGTGCTCGCGGTCAACCTCGAGCATATCGACGGAAATCCCGAGCTGCTCCGCTGCGCCGGCAAAGACGTAGTAGATCGGGGGGACCATCAATATCCTCGCCCCGGGCTTCAAGAACCCTTTATATATGAGGGATGCCGCGCCGGTCGCCCCGAAGGAGATCATCGCATCATTTATCGAGTAGAGCTCTTTCTCGATTCTCTTGTTTTCGAGTTTGACGAGGGCTTCTCTGACGTATGGATCGCCGGACGTGTTGCCGTATTCCTTCAGGTGCCACGACTTGTCGATGTCACGAAGCGTCCTGGCCAGGCTCTCAGGGATCGGGTGTTCATTCAGATCGATCCTGAAATCGGACAGGAAGCGGATTTCGTCGCTGGCGATGTCGATCCCCTGCGACCATATTTGGTGTAAATAGTTTCTTAATATTTGATATTCTCTGAGCATGTTTCTCGATCCAATGTGATAGGGAGGTCACACAAACAACTATAAGACCGATAATATGACATATAATTAGAGTCGAATAAACCGGCCTCATGGCGGGCCCCGATTGTTAGATAGTAGCAAAGCCAATAATGAGAACGAGGCTGCGGCGATCGTCCGCGGCCGAAATGAGCCCTGATCATTTCTTTTCTCTGCGCTTTCAATTTCTTTCATTATCGCGCTTAATCAGGCTGCAGAGATCGAATTTGAATGCTGCTTGACAATTGAGCAATTGGTTGCGCATGTATGATCTCGCCCAGCCGGTGGTTTAAGCGCGAATGTTTGGGGCGTCGTCAAGCGGTAAGACACAGGACTTTGGATCCTGCATCGGAGGTTCGAATCCTCCCGCCCCAGCAGCGAATTCGCTGTTATAAGTTTTGCTTTTTTTGGAGGTTAACTTATGGTTACGGGTCAGCTGAAAGTCTTCACTGGAAATGGCAACAGGCCCCTTGCCAAAATGGTATGCGAGTATCTCGACATTCCGCTCGGTGACGCGGAAGTCGGTCGTTTCAGTGATGGTGAGACGAATGTTCAGATAAACGAGAACGTCAGGGGCTGTGATGTATTCGTCATTCAGTCAATGACACATCCCGTGAATGAGCATCTCATGGAGATGCTGCTCATGATCGATGCGCTCAAGCGCGCTTCGGCCGGCAGGATCACTGCGGTCCTTCCCTACTACTGCTATGCTCGTCAGGACCGAAAGCGGATGCCGCGCGTACCTATTTCGGCCAAGCTCATCGCCGATCTATTGTCCGCAAGCGGCGCCGACAGGGCGCTTTCTGTTGACCTTCATGCAGGCCAGATACAGGGCTTTTTCAACGTCCCATTCGATCATCTACTTGCGGCGCCGGTTTTATCGAACTATATTCAGACTCTGGACGCGAAGGGTCTCGTGGTGGTCTCGCCCGATGCGGGCGGTGTGGAGAGGGCGAGAATGTTTGCCAAGAGGTTGACAGGAGACCTGGCAATTATCGACAAGCGTCGGCCGTCGGCAAATGTCTCAGAGGTGTGCCACATAATCGGTGATGTTCACCATCGCGACGTTGTTCTTTTGGATGACATGATCGATACCGCAGGGACGATAGCGAACTCCGCGGTTGCGCTGGAGGCAGCCGGGGCGAGGCGCATCTTCGCCGCGTGTACGCATCCGGTCTTCTCCGGAGAGGCGTACGAGCGGTTGACTAATTCGCCGATTGAGAAAGTCATAACGACCGACACAATCCCGGTGGACAAAAAGCGCGATCCAAAGAACAAGATTGTTGTTCTATCTATAGCCCCCCTCGTCGGTGAGGCAATTAAGAGAGTGAGTAGATCGCTCTCTGTTAGCGAAATGTTTGAATAGGATAATTGGGAGCAATAAGGTGGCAGAAAATCTTAGGCTAAATGCCTCATTGAGAGAAGGCAGGGGCAAGAGCTGCGTCAGAAAGATGCGACAGAACGGGTTGATCCCGGGCGTCGTTTATGGACGCAGGATGGACCCGATACCAGTATCGATTGTTGCTAGCGAGTTGGCGCCGATTCTGCGTCTTTCGGACTATGAGACGGAGCTTATCGATCTGAATGTTGACAACAACGAGCCGATGGACGTTCTCGTCAAGGAGGCCCAGTTTGACCATGTTGGCACTGAGCTTCTTCACATCGACTTCTTTAGGATTATCAGAGGGACGAAGCTCACGCTCGACGTCCCGGTAGTCGTCCACGGGACAGCCCCCGGCGTCAAGGCTGGCGGCATGTTGCAGCACAACATGAGGATCGCTAAGATCAAGTGCTTACCCAGGAATCTGATACACGAGATCGCCGTTGATATTTCCGTGCTGGAGATCGGCGATTCTATCCACGTCAGAGACCTGGCGGTCCCCGAGACAATCGAGATACTAGAGGAACCGCAGCGGACAGTCGTGACAGTCCTCGCCAGGAAGGGTGAAGAGGCAGCCGTGATAGAGGGTGAAGCCGGGGAGACTGAAGCGGAAGAAGAAAACGAGTAGAAGCTGAGCCATGGGTGGCCTTTGGGCCTCGCTGAGGCGAAAGAGCGGGAAGCCAGATTCGAAGGCCGGGGATTTTCTTGTGGTCGGTCTCGGGAATCCGGGCAGCGAATATGCTCAGACACGTCATAATGTCGGCTTCATGATTCTCGACGCACTGGCAGACGCGGAAGAAGGTCGATTTGGTCCCATAGGTCAAGGCGAGATATGGAATTGGCAGACGCGAGGAAGATCGGGCATACTCGCAAAGCCCCAGACTTATGTCAATAATTCTGGAATATTCGTGAAATTCCTGCTCGGGCGGTTTAAGGTCGAGACTGACAACATATTGATTGTCCATGACGATCTTACGCTGGAAGTGGGTCAATATAAATTTCGGTGCGGCGGCGGCTCCCTGGGTCATAACGGCCTGCTCTCAATCGAGGAGAAGATCGGGACCCCGGATTTCTTCAGATTGAGAGTGGGTATTGGACAGCCGGAGCAGGGAGCGTCGAGAGTGGACTGGGTCCTGTCTCCGTTCTCAGAGGACCAAATGCAAATAATGGATGATGTTTTTGGAAAGTGCTCGACAGCGGTAGCAGATTTTGTTACAAAAGGTGGTGTCGCTGCAATGAATGTACATAACAAAAGAACCAGAGAGAGAGGGAAGCTCGATTGAGAGCATACGAATTGGTTTATGCCCTGAGACCGAATCTGACTGACGAGGAGAGGGTCTCTCAAATCAAGCGTTTCGAGGAGCTGGCGAAACGCCTGGGCTGTGCTCGAGTCTCCGTCGAAGAATGGGGGATGAAGAGGACGGCCTACGAACTGAAGAAGTTCCACGAGGCGTATTATGTCATAATGCGCTTCTTCAGCGACCCAGCTGTTCGCGACGAAATCGAAAGACAGCTCAAGCTGACCGATGAGGTTCTTCGACTGCTCTTCGTAAGACTCGAGGATGCAGAGAAGTCCATGGACGAGACCGCAGACCTCGAGGAATCAGAAGGGTCAAAGGACGCAGATGAGCCGGAAGAGATAGAAGAGCTTGAGGAGTCGGAAGAGTCTGAAGAGGAAGCGGCAAGTTAGGGAGAGGACAATGCTATGAAGGATTTGAACCGAGTGTTCTTGACTGGGCGTCTAGTGCGGGATGCAGAGCTGAAATTCACAACGTCAAACCGTCCCGTTTGCGAATTTGACTTGGCCGTGAATAGGCCCAAGAGAGAAGGAGACGGCTGGACTGAGGACACCATGTTCCTAAATCGCATCTCTTTCTGGGGGGATCGCGCCGAGTCGAGAGCGGAAAACCTTCAGAAAGGTAGACTCGTCTTCGTTGAAGGAAGCCTTCGGATGGACGAGTGGGAACAGGATGGCCAGAAGCGCCGAATGCTGAAGATCGTCGCCTTCGACGTGCAAATCCTTTCTTCTCCGAGAGGAGAAGGCGGTGGAAGTGCTTTCAAAGACAAATCATTCGACAAGCCCCCCGACGATCTGGTCTCCGATGACGATTTGCCCTTCTGATTTCAGAGGGACGTCAACAACTGGTGTTCATTATCATCATTTGAATTCGATCAACATCTTTAGGAAAGAGATATGGTAATAGGTATCAAGCCCTATAGGAAACGATACTGCAGATTCTGCGACAAGAAAATTGACAAGGTCGAGTATAAGGACGTTGAGCTTCTGAAGTACTTCGTGACCGAGAGAGGCAAGATCATTCCGCGTCGTATATCTGGCACTTGCGCTCGACATCAGCGTCAGCTGACTACCGCGATCAAGCGCGCGAGGATTCTTGCTCTTCTACCGTTCATAGGGGAATAAGGCGGCAGGATTGAAACACTCTAACGCAGAAACCGCTGCCGAGACGACGGGCGCTAGCGCCGCGCTATTCGGTCGAATGGCGCGCGGCATCATGGGGGCCGTTCTGCTCCTGCTTATCGCCCACTTCCTCGCTCCGCAGCTCCGAATTATCACCAAAGCCCTGCTACCCATCCCGCTAGCATTGAGCTATATCTTGTTCGGGCCGGTCGTTGTAATTGGGCTGATGGGTGGAGTATTCCTGGTTCTCTGGGGGACCGTGTCCCTCGAGCAGGCACTTGCCTTTGCTACAGGAGGCGCGCTGCTCGGGCTTATCCTCGGAGAGCAGTCGCGAAGGGGTGTCAAGCCATTCTGGTCGATCTTGATCGGAACGTTGGCTGTCTCGGCTGTGACCTTAATCGGCCTTCAGACCGTTGCGCCGGGAGTGTTGCTTTCAGCAGACGAGGCAGCTTTCAACAGCCTATTCATCGGAGATTCATCGGATGAAAGCCCCGATGTTATCGAGCAGCTGAGGTCTTCCATTGGAGTCGAGGAGGCGGACAGGGCAATTCACTACACCATGTTGATATTACCTGCCCTGGTGGTTATAGGCGAGTTGCTCTATGTGATAGTCGGCTTCCTTCTGTTGCGGGTCGCTATGAGGCATGTCTTTGGCTCCGTCCTGGTCGAGGCCGGTTCTCCAGTGCGATTCAGGGAATGGTACGCCCCTGACCGCCTGGTCTTTCTCGCGATTGTGGCTGGCGTAGCCTTGTTGCTGACGGACGGTATCTTCCATCGGCTATCGCTCAACTGCCTGATTTTGATTGGAGTTATATACGTCATCCAGGGCCTGGCCGTCGCACTCAATCTCGGCGGGAGACTCATTCGATCCAGGTCAATGCTGTGGGCTGGACTGTTTCTTCTGGTGCTCGTGGCGAGGCAGCTTGTCTTCCCGCTGGCTGCTGCCGCAGGCTTCATGGATGTATTTATCGATTTTCGCAAGATAAGAACAAAGCACATTCCTCCCGATGATGGGGAGCAAAGTGACGATTCGAGAGGTGATTGAATATGGCAAACCTCGAGGTTTACCTAAAACACGATGTCGATAAGCTCGGCAAGGCCGGCGAAAGAATCATGGTCAAGAATGGCTATGCTCGTAACTTTCTGATCCCGCGTGATCTCGCGGTTCCTGTGACGAAGAATAGCCTCAGGGCTCTGGAGAATGCGGTCCGCCAGGTCGCTTCCAGAAAGAAAAGAGACCTTAAGGACGCTCAGAGCGTTGCACAGCATATCCAGTCTCTGGAATGCCGCTTCTTGAGACAGTCCGGCGAAGAGGACAAGATATTCGGCTCGGTTACTGCCCGCGATATTGCAGCGGTCCTGCAGGAAAAGGGGCTGGACATCGATTCTCGCAGAATAGTCCTTGAAAGGCCGATCCGGTCGCTCGGGATCCACAACGTGCAGATTAGGCTTCATCAGGAAGTCGCAGCCGAATTGAAGGTCTGGGTGGAAAAAGAAGAGGTCGAACAGGAGCAAGCCTAGATACCTTCAAACTGGAGCACCAAAATATAGGGCCATGGCAACGAGACGGCTATGCCGCAGACTTTTTCCCCACCAGAGGCAGAACTTGCTTATCAGATATTGGGTCTTGCGTTTGCGCTATTCGTCTGGATCATGGCCTTCAGTGAGTGGCAGAGAACTCACAATAGAGACTATTATGTGGTTGGGTTGGCGTTCACCATCTGGGTGATACGCCTCCTTTTCCCATATATATTCTTTGCGATAAGCTACTTCACCTCTCGGCCCGTTTCCCGGTCCTTTTCGATACTGGTCACCGGCGCATGGGAGAATTTGTCCTTCGCCATTCTGGCGGGTGTCGTGATCATTCGAATGGCGAGGAGTCATCTCAAGTTCGAGAAGATTCTGATCACCTACTTCGGCTTCATTTTCCTTCTCGCGCTGGAGATAATCGTCTTCGACAGGCTATTGCCGTTCAGAGACCTTCTAATATGGACCCCCTTCCTGTTCACGATATTGAACATAATCATCCTCTCGTTCGCCATTGCCTCGTGCTATGCCCTGAAGGGATCGATCATACATTTCTATAGAAAGGCCTTCTGGTTCTTCTACGTCCATCAGGTCGTCGTCTTCTTCTTCTATTTCGACAAATCCAGCTATGTATTCAGATACCTCGGCGACGTGCTTCCGATCCTCGGGGCGTCCTTTATCGTTCTTGCCGTTTACACGTCTATTCGTGATGAAATAGACAACAAATCGAAACGCCTGAAGGAACTGGATGCCACCAAATCGCGGTTCATGGCTGTGGTCTCGCATGAGCTTCGGACCCCGCTCTCTTCGATGAAAATATCGTACGATCTTCTGCTCTCTGGAAAACTGGGCGAGCTATCGCCGAAGCAGACCGAGGCGATGTCTGTCATCAAAAACAATTCGGACCGGCTCATCAGAATGATAGAGGAGCTGCTCGACATCTCCAGGATCGAGCGCGGCGCCTTCAGTTTGCATCTCAATAAGGCTGACCTGGTTCAATTCGCAAAGGCCCGCATCGACGAGGCCAAGAGGAGCCTCTTGAAGCGCTCTAGCGAAATAGTCGCCAAGTTCCCCGACAAACCTATCCTCATGCAATTCGACTCGGACAAAGTCTCGCAGGTGATAATAAATCTGATTCATAACGCTGACCGCTTCAATCGGGAGCAGGGGCAGTTGAGGTTCTCCCTCTCGGAGGACAAGACGTTTGCCATCTTCGACGTTGAAGACCAAGGCACAGGCATCCCGGTCAAGCAGAGGAGCCGTATCTTCGACAGCTTCGTTCGCGGAGGCCACGATTCAGCTCGTGCTGACGGCCTCGGATTGGGGCTTCATATCGCAAGGCAGATCGTCGAAGCACACGGCGGCTCGATCTCCGTCGCGGAGAGTGGGCCGAAGGGAACCAGGATCCGTTTTACACTGAGCAAAGCGTTTGGCAACGAAATGCCGCATGATTCGGAAAAGGAGGGCTCAGAGTGACTGATTACTTCGGCAAAATCTTAGTAGTCGATGACGACGAATCGATGCGAACAACTCTGAGCCTGCTGCTGAAGGCCGAGGGCCATGAGGTGGTGGAGGCAGAGAACGAAAAAGAAGCGATAAAGAAGCTCCAAAGGGAGAGCTTCGATCTTGTCATCACTGATCTGAGAATGGAGAAGCTCGACTCCGGTATCCGCGTGCTCAAGCAGGTCAAGCAGCTAAGCCCGGATACAGAGGTCCTAGTCGAAACCGCTTATGGCTCCATAAGCAGCGCCATAGACGCCATAAAGCTCGGCGCGAGCGACTACATCACAACTCCTTGCGAGAATGAGGAGATCATATTCAAGGTCAATAAGGCGCTCGAGAGCCACGCACTCTCCGGCGAGATGAACTCACTGCAGCATCTTCAGCGCGAACAGATGGAGCAATTCGGCTACGACGCAGTCATCGCCGTCTCCGAACCGATGAGACAAGTCATGAGCCTGGTCAGGAAGATAGCGCCGACCGAGGCGAGGGCTTTGATACTCGGCGAAAGCGGGACCGGCAAGGAGCTTCTCGCCCGGGTCATCCACTATAATGGCCCGCGGGCGAAGATGCCCTTTGTTGCGCTGAACTGTGCCGCCATCCCTGAATCCCTTCTCGAATCAGAGCTCTTCGGGATCGCCAGGGGCACTGCCACTGGCGTCTCGGAGAAGCAGGGCAAGTTCCTGCAGGCCAACCGGGGCACAATCTTCCTGGATGAGATCGGAGACATGTCACCCGCAACGCAGGCGAAGGTCCTCCGGGTGCTGCAGGAAGAGGAATTCGTCCCTCTCGGAGCCAAGAATTCCATAAAGATCGATGTCAGAGTCATCTCCGCAACCAACCAGGACCTGAGAGAGGGCATCAGGCAGGGCAGGTTCAGAGAGGACCTGCTATTCAGGCTGAACGTCTTCACCGTGGATATCCCTCCTTTGAGAAAGCGAAGGGAAGATATAATACCCCTGGCGGAGTACATTCTGGATAGGATCATACTCGCCAAGAAAAAGAGAATTAGCGGATTTACAGAGAATGCACAGAAGGCGCTCCTGGAATACTCCTGGCCGGGAAATATCAGGGAGCTGGAAAACGTCATAGAAAGAGCCGCGATAATCTGCGCAAACGAGGCAATCGACGAGGGTGATCTCGCATTGGACATCGAAGACCTCAACCGGCCGGATTCGAAAGGGCAGCGCCCAGTGGCGTTGAAGGACCTGGAGAGATTGCATATTCTGAGCGTTCTTAGATTCAGCAAATGGAATAAGGCGAAGGCGGCAAGAATGCTCGGCATCAGCCGTTCCACACTATGGGCCAAGATGAAGGAATTTGGCCTGGAGGATGAAGGAGAATGAATCCGGAAGAGACCGGCAACGTGCCCGGTATCGTCGAACAGACCATCAGCTTTCTGAAATACATTCACACTAACCGGGTTGAACTATCGCCCGATTTTAGGCTCATCGAAAACACAAGTCTCAGGGAGATTGCGAGGCTTTTCGATCCAATCGCCGGCCGATATGGCTACCTCCCGGACGAGCGTCATTATCCAGATGTGTTTTTCATCGACACCTTGTGCAGATTCTCTGGTATGACATCGGTCGCCGGCGACAGGCTCGGCGTCTCGCAGCACGGCTATCTCTTTCTCTCCAGGGAAGCCGAAAAGCAGCTTATGATGCTCGCGTCAGCCTTCGTGAACGACTATCCTTGGCATATCTTGTTCCCACGCGGAGACCTCGGAAAGGGACTCGAGCGGCGACGTGGAGAGGTCCTGGACCTGATCAGCAGCCTGGAGCCTGATGTCGTCGTCGAAGTGCGTTCGCTCTGCAAGACTCTCTCGGGGAATCTCGAGATCGAACTCAGCGATGAGAATCCCCCTTACCCGACACTCATCTTCGAATGGGCTGTCAGGCACATTCTAATCGCTCCGCTCTCGCGTCTCCTAATTCTGGAATTACTAACGAGCGATGGAAATCCCGCCATTGACTTGAAGGGCTGCCACAGCGTCAGGCTCTCGAAATCCGGCAAGGAAATTCTGACCAAACGAGAGGTCAGATACAAGGGAAAGCGGTGAAATGCACTCTTCCCGGGATGCAGTCGCGATTGTTCAGGCTCGAATGGGCTCGACCCGGTTGCCGGGCAAGGCTCTGCTAAAGCTCGCTGGCAAGGCTGTTCTCGAACACGTACTCGAACGCCTGCTGTCCTGCAAGAACCTCTGCGGCGTCGCCGTCGCGACATCAGACCATCCCGATGACAACCCGATAGTCGAGCTCTGCCGGTCCATATCTGTTCGATGCGAACGGGGGAGCGAGGAGAATGTCCTCGAGAGATACATCGACGCCGCTGACGCCATAGGGGCAAAGATCATCTTGAGGATCACCGGCGACAACCCTCTCATCGACCCCGAGATAGTAGATTCCCTCGCCGCGCTTCTTTTGGATGATCCAAACCTGGACTACGCATACGCCGTGAACGCGCCGCTCGGGACGGCATCCGAGGCGGTCACATTGCAGGCGTTGCGACGAGCCGGCAAGGAATCCAGCCTCCCGGAGCATCGCGAACACGTTACGCTATTCATCAGGGAGCGGCCCCAGCTCTTCCGGGTCACGGAATTCAGGTCGGAGCTCGGCTCGCCGGATACGCGGCTGACACTCGACACGCAGGAGGACCACCAGTTGCTCTCTGCCATCTTCGAGGAGCTCTATTCTCCCGGCGAGGTTCTTTCTGTGCGAAATGTGTTACATTACCTCTCGGAGCGCGAGCACTTGCTTGCCTTGAATCAGAGCGTAAGACAACATCGTCCGGGTAATCCGTTGGTGTAGGGAAATGACAGATTCAGATCGAGAGATATCATTCGTTCTCCGCGTCTGCGACACGGAATCCGGTCTCTCCGCGACCGTTCGGGCTATCGATGAGATTGCGAGCCAGCTCTGCGAGAGATTCGAGATTCTGATCGTCGATGACGGGAGTGAAAAAGAGACCGCTGAGGAATGCAGAATTCTCGATAGCGAGCTCAACAGCGTCCGTCTGATGAAGCTCCCATTTACTATTGGTTACAGCTCCGGCATCAAGAGCGCGCTTACTCACTCTCAATACCCCTGGGTGATGAGCGTCCCGGCCGAGGGGAGCTTCGTCCCGGCCGACATCACCAGGTTCGTTCAGAAGATGGGCGACTATGATCTCGTCGTCGGATACCGTCCGCTCTCGAATAGGTCCTTTGGAAACAAGATCTGGATATCGCTTACACGGATCATCCTCAGGGTGCTCTTCGGGATATCGGTTCGCGAGACGAACTCGGCAAAGCTCTTCAGGAAGGACAAGCTTCAGAACATGATAATAGAGAGCCGGGGATTCGCGATCGGCGCAGAACTCATCATAAAGTCCATGCTGAAGGGCGCAAGATTGTGCCACGTCCTACTATCTGATTCGCCCATCCCGGAGCGAAAAACTGACACGCGGAACGCGATCAATATACTAGTCGGAGCCCTCGAGCTCATGCTCTTCTTCGTCATGAGAACTTTCAGGTTGGCCGATTTCGATCCAACTGGCGAGGACCGCAAGAGAGTCTTGAGATAGCATCGAATTCGGTCTGCCCGGCCGTGCGAACTAACTGACACCGAGCATATCAAGGAGTAGGCTGCCGCTCAGAATTGTAGGCAATCTGGGGCCAATATTGATTTCAGCAAATTACCATCTAATTAATCTGCTTTGCTCAGTTAATGCCCCTGCGGGGCATCGTATGAGTAGCCGTAGCGTGCAGGCCGAAGGCCAAACCTACGGATTCAAGGAGTCCAAAACGAACCTTCCCCCTCCCGCCAATCGTGTGCGATTGGCGGGAGGGGGAAGCAATTGGGGGAAAGCGTGCTCTGATTCCGCGCGTTTCACACGCGGCTATTCACGTGTCGCCCTTTCAGGGCGTCGCTGTATTGACCATATTCGTCAACGGGAATTGGACTCTGAGATTTACCTACAATCTGAGGTCACACGCAAGGAGTCCATATCCTGCAATGTCTGAACGCATTCTGATAGGGATGAGCGGCGGCATCGACAGCACATACTTGGCCTGGTTGCTCAAGAGCCGCGGACACGACGTCATCGGCGTCCACCTGAGGCTCAACCCACTTTCTAATTCAGCAATAAACCAGCCGATGGACTTATCCCTGAATGAGCTGCCACTCGAGACCGAGCCGAACGGTGAAACCGAAAAGGACCTCATTCAGAAGGCGAGTAAACTAGGCATCGAGCTTCTCTTTGTCGAACTGGGCAGCAGATTCAGGCAGTTCGTCCTCGAACCATTCATGGGTGATTATAGGGCTGGAATAACGCCCAATCCATGCGTCGTCTGCAACGCAAGGGTGAAATTCGCGGCGCTCTCGATTCTGGCTGAACGCGTCGGGGCGGGCCACTACGCCACCGGCCACTACGCCAGGGCGACGCGGCATCCAACAAGCGGCGCTAAGGTCATTAGCCGTTCGCTCGATCCACGCAATGATCAGTCTTACTTCCTCTGCCGGCTGTCATCAGCGGCCCTCGAACGAGCGATGATGCCACTGGGCGATATGAGAAGGGATGATGTCGTTGCGGGGGCGCTCGAGGAGGGGCTGTTCCGACCCTCCGTAAAATCCAGCCAGGACCTCTGCTTTGCAGGAACAGGGGGCTACACAGAGATCCTGAGGAGCTTCGGATACGGACCCGAACCTGGCCCCATCGTCGATGTCGAACTTGGAGAAGTCGGATGTCACAACGGCATCCTGAACTTCACTATCGGACAGCGGCGAGGTCTCTCAATCGCCCTGGGTAGCCCAAGGTATGTGATAGAGATCGACCGAGCGACGAATACGGTCGTCATTGGGCCGGAAAATTTCGTCTATAGGCGAGCATTACGGGCCGACAACCTGCTCTGGGCTGACGGTCTCGAGCCGGAGAAGCCGGCACCGTTCAATGTCCAAATCCGCTCCAGACACAAGGCAAGTCCAGCGCTGGTCTCGCCACGCCCCGAGGA
>JAFGIT010000265.1 GCA_016929465.1 Candidatus Coatesiibacteriota bacterium
CGACTCTCAAGAGAGACCTTCGGATATCGCTTCGCGCACTCCATTCCACCGGGGATCTCCGATGCCGAGGTCCAGATACCGAGCGGGAGAATCCTCCGAGGAAACCTCGTGGACGAAGATGATTTCGTTATCCTTTGGGCAGGCGGATATAACACATGGACGGACGTTGGCACTCTCTTCGAAGCTCTCGAAAACCTCTTCAAATGCAATCCCAAGGCCAAATTCGTCTCCTTCGGCGGATGCATCGATGGCCACGATGATGTTACTTACAGGCGATTCTACTCACTCGTGGAAAATTCTAAATACAGACCGCAATTCATCCTGTGTGGATGGAAGCAGCGCGAAGACGTGCTCAGGGCCTATAAAGAGAGCGATATTGGGCTTAACATCGACAGCTATCATTATGAGCTGGTATTCGGCACCCGCACCAGGCTGGTGGAGATGATAGCTTGCGGCCTTCCGATTATTACAACCGTTGGGAGTGAATTGAGCTTCATCATAAAGGACAACGACTTGGGACTTACCTTCGAAATAGGCGATGCGAAAGGCATGACCGAAGCCCTGTTGAATTTCAGCAGGGACATCGTTCACTCGAGAGAGCATTACTCGAAGACAGCGCTCAATTACTTCAAAAAGCACTTTACTTACGCCATGACTTGCGAGCCCCTGCTCAAATGGATCGAGAAGCCTCACTGCGCGCCGGATGTGGACCACAGCGTCAGACCGGTTCTCATGGGCGATAGGGTTGGAGTAAAGGAAGCTCTTCTTGACTTGGCTTTGGAGGAGGTCAGCGCCGGTCGTGACGCAAAGGCGATGAAGTACCTGGATGCGTTCACGGAGATGTGTCCCGACCACGTATATGCTCGCTATCATCTGGGCTCAATAAGAAAGCGGTTCGGTGACATAAAGGGCGCCCTGGAGTGTTTCGAGGCTGCTGAGGGACTAATCGAGCGAAGCGGAGCAAAAGAGGAAGCCGCTCTATCGGGCGGAATTCATTTCCATCTGGGCGAATGCCTGCTCGCAATCGAAGACAAACAACAGGCCGTCGCCCATTTCAAAAAATGCCTGTCGATTATTCCTGGCCACGGCAAAGCGACTGAATATCTGAGCAGACTTGGAGAATAGAATGACAGAATCCCAACCACTTGTGTCTGCAGCCGTGGTGAATTTCAACGGAATGTCGCACCTCGATACCTGTCTGAAATCACTTGTTGCTCAGACCTACCCGAACCTGGAGATCCTTGTTTCAGATGATTCATCAACTGACGAGTCTGTCGAATTCATTCGCTCGAAATTCCCATCTGTGAAGGTGGTACAGAATCCTCGGAATATGGGCTTCGTGGCAACCGCCAACCGAGCGATGCAGAGCGGGAGCGCTGATTGGGTGCTTCTTCTGAATAACGATGTCGAATGTGAGCCAGATTTTGTTGAGCGCCTTATGGCATCCGCGATGGCCAATCCGGACGTCGGCATGTTTGCGCCGAAAATGAGGCTGTTTTATGCACGGACCGTGCTGAATGGAGTTGGCAACGAGATGTGTAAATCGTGCTATGGCGTTGACAGGGGGCAAGGCGAGAAGGACGAGGGGCAGTATGACGAGCCATGCGAGGTCTTCGGAGCTTGTGGCGGGGCGATGCTTGCAAAGAAGGAAGTGCTGGAGCAAGTCCGGTACATGGATAAGGCCATCTACTTCCTCTTCGACGACATCGATCTCAGCTGGAGGGCCAGGATTCTCGGTACACGCATCCTGTCCGTTCCTGACGCGGTCATATACCACAAATTCGGGGGTTTCTACGGCAAGGTCTCGACCTTCAAATACTTCCTCTCTTCCAAGAACCGAATGAGGTCATTCCTCAAAAATTACGAGTTGAAGACTATTCTGGGGCTCCTGCCCGAGATGCTCAAGGAGGACTTCCATCAGATCAGGGGAATGTATAAGCTCAAAATCCCGTCAAGGAGCGGGATCACAAAGGCAATTGTCAAATCCTACCTCTGGAACGTCCTACATCTGCCGGGCACACTCATTGAGAGACGCAGGGTGCAGAAGTCGCGCGTTGTTAGTGATGAGGCCCTGAAAAAATTCATCTTCCAGGGGCCGGGAAGAATGCCTGTCGTGCTTCCGTCCTACGACGCAGTTGACCTCGACCTGTTCAGGAAAAAGAACGTCCAATCGGACCGGATTGTAATGGGCCTGTCGGACGAGGATAGTCTGGGGCCCGGTTGGGATTCAGCCCTGAATGATAACGGTGAAGCGGCGCATCACAGGACTTGCACGAAACGATCTTATTTTTACCTTCGGCTGCTGTCCGACTCAAAACGTTGGCTCAATATACGTGCTCGAGGGGTCCCGATAGCGATCTCGGGCAACCTCACCATCAACGGTCAATTCGTCGGAGGATTCGATGTCCCGGTGGGGGAGGGGAGGATGTTGTCGTTCGAAATCCCACAATCGCTCAAGGAGCAGGATGTCCTCGAGTGCATCCTGGAGCTCGATAAGACATGGCGCCCGATTGACTATTTCCCCGGATTCGATAACAGGCCACTCGGGATCAATATCTACGAGATCAGCCTCGATGAAGTGCCCACACGCCTTGCTGACCGAGGCATAGCATACGCAATTGGCCCGCCGGCGTTCGGCGAAATCAAAAAGGTCCTCGTTTTACGCTCTGCTCGGCCGAATTTCTGCATTGTAGCTCTGCGCGGAATTAAGAGGGAGCTCCCATCAGCGGAGATCTCGCTCTTGCTGCAACAAGGTGCCGAAAAAGGACCCTATGAATCGCTCGTTTCTAGAATCATAGATTATCCGGGCCAGGCCCTATCCACGAAGGTGGCCGGCAAGGAGATCCTGAATCGACTCGCGTCAGAAGGCTTCGATCTCTGCGTAGTCATTTACGGTCAAATGCCCAGGTCGTCCTATAAGCGGGTAGAGCAGTTGGCGAAAGCGACTGGTGCACATCATCTGATTGGCATACCTCCCGAAGGCAAGCCTTTCATCCTTGCTGGCTGACAACTAAGCCCTATTTACTGGTCCAGTTCTGGATTTTCGGGTGATTTTGCATCACTGGCCCCAAAGACCCAGATTGCGAGCAAAAGGGCCACAGAAATAGTGAAGGCGCACAGAATCAGGAGAAACTCCCAGCTGGATCGGGCGAGCCTGCCGGCAAAGCCCCAGCGGCTGAACTGATGCGCAGGACCATCCTCGTTGAAATAGAGGATATCTCTGGCGCCAGCTCTCAGGGCAACCAGATCAATGTTCAAAAATCCTCGACCAGAGGCACCTCCACGAAGGACAATCGTGGTGTCGTAGCCACGTTTCCGTAATCTTCTGGCGAAGCTTCTGGGCATCGTTATTCCGCAGAATCTCCCTCTTCCCGGATAGGTTATCGGCCTGATCCCGTCTTCGGTGGGGATCGTATCCTCAAATCCCGGCATAACTAGCACATCGATCGCATTAGCGCCGAGCCCACTTCTAGCGTATTCGATAGCGGGGCTCAAGAGCCTTCCGGCCGATCGTATGATCAGGATTCTTCTACCTGTACTTGGCTCCCCGGCTGGGACGTCCCATTCACCTGGCTGTGCTTCCTTCGGTGGATAATACTCTTCATAGGGCCTAATCATCTGCTCGAGGTGCCCGGGGTCGACGCGTCGCATCGACTGAATGTGCCGCCTTGCCTTGAGCTGATAGGGCAACGCCTTCAGAGCTCCGAATCTCGCCTTGAGCAGTATCGAGGTTCTCCCCTCATCAAGAGCCTGAATGGAAGCCCTGAATTGTTGTCTCAGTATCGCTTTGATATTGCTCCGGAGTATCGGTCCGGGCAGGTTCTTTGCGAGGACCACGAGCTCATTCCGGATGAGCTGGAACTTGCGCATGTCGCTGAAGATGCCCGCCGTCGCAGTGCCAGTGTGATAGACGACCGAGCCGGGCACATAGATGCAGCGCCAGCCCGCTAGCTGCTCCCTGAAGCCCAGGTCTATGTCCTCATAGAACATGAACAGCTGCTCATCGAAGAGACCGATCTCGTCCAACATCGCTCTTCTATAGAGAGCGGCGCACGCGGATGCCGAAAAAACCCAGCCAGGCTCATCTCGCTGGCCTCGATCAGTCTCCCCGGTCGCTATATTTCCGCCAAAGCCCTCGCGGCAGAAGAAATCGCCCGCGGCGTAGATCGTGTCACGCGGATCGTCCCACAGTATTTTGGAGGCCGCAGAGCCGGCATCCTGATGTGCATCCAACGCACCTAGCAGCCTGCTCAGCCAATCCGGCTCAACCTCCGTGTCGTTGTTGAGAATTGCGACGAATTCGCCGCTCGTCGCTCTTATCCCGGCATTGACCGCCGTAGCGAAGCCGGCATTCTCTTCGAGTTGGATGACCCCGACCTCTGGATATTCGGCTCGAATGAATTCAGCTGAGCCATCGGTAGAGGCGTCATCCACGACCAGGGCCTCGAAGTCCGAGAAATTCTGCCCAGCAAGGCTGTCCAGGCAGCGCTTCAGGAGCTGAATCCCGTTGTAGTTCGGAATAATGACGGCGACTCTAGCCATGAAAGACCTCGATTGGACAATCCATGATTGACCCTCTTCGCCCCAGCGATATACGCTTGAGCACGTAATTCATTCACCTGCGGATAATACATCAAAGGACGCCAGGTTGTCAGGCAGATCATTCTGGTTGAGGTTCATTCTGCTAGTCGCATCGTATGCAGTCCTTCATGTATTCGGGCTGCTCTTTTACGGGCTTTCGAGACCTTTTCTGAATGTGGCCCTGACGGCGATCCTCATGCTCCTCACCGTCACTCTGCTTCTATTAGGTCTGATTAAGCGGGCCGACAAGATGATCGATGCTGTGCGCCCGGGCAATGGTCTTCGATGGAGGATCTTGACGTGTGCGTTTGTCGCGTTGTCTGTCGTCTTCGCACCCAGCTGTCCCGCGATCAAAGCGGGGCTATCGCCGCTGGTGAGATTCCTCTTCCTCGTTCTCGTCGTTCTTCTCTGCTGGTTCTCATATAGAAGGACCACGGCCTTCGTCGGGCTCCTGGCTGCGCTTTCTATGATCTGCCGTGCCCCGATAGCAGCAGCTCCAATAGACCCGAACCATACTGATATGCTCCCGCTCGTTCTTCTAGCGTGCAGGCGTTTTCTGTCGGGTGCCAGTCCCTATATGGATTACCTAATGCCCTGGAAGCTGCCGCTGACCTATCTGCCAGTCATCTGGCTGCCCTTCATACCTGCCGAGATATTCGGGCTCGATCCGAGGTGGCTTTCTGCGCTGTTCGGATGTCTGGCGGTTATCGTGCTCTTCCGAGCGTTCCCTGTTCTCGAGAGAGGGCCGTACGCGGGCGCGATGAAACTGCTCTTCGCAATGTTCATTTTTCTCAGCCTCGATCTGCAGTTTGGTCCCACCACTCCTGAATCGGTATTCTGGCTGGCCTTGTCGCTTCTCGTGTTCTCGCTATCTCGGGATTCAGATCTCGGGACCGCTGTCGCGATGGGCGTCTGCCTGGCCACAAGACAACAGGCAGTGTTCCTGCTGCCCCTGCTTGTCATCTACTTCTTCAGGAGACTCGGGCGCCGCGAGGCTATGGTAAGCACAGCTCTTACGGTGGCGGTGCCTTTGGCTGTCTGCTTGCCGTTCTACATCGAATCGCCAATTCGGTTTTTCTCCGGCATTTACACCCGCTTCGGGAGATTCGCCCTTCAAAAGTGGATCAACGATCGAGTTTGGGAGGATGCTCTGTCATTCGCCCCCTTTTTCTACGAGCATGGTCTCCAACGCATTCTGACGCCCCTGGTGATTGCCTTGCAGCTTGTCCTCTATGGAATCGCGCTTCGCTGTCTGAAGGAGCTCTCAGGCCTTCTGTCCTTCATGGGGCTTTCGATGCTCCTGTTTCTCGTGCTTTCGCCGGTCATCTGGCCCTATATGTTCACGCCGCTCTCGATCCTGCTCGCGGCATCGGTTCTGAACGGGCTAAGTCCGCCTGAGAAGGGAACTCCTGAGACAGGCTAAATCAGGATGGACGAGATCTCCGCGGTCGAGAAATGGCCGCTGATCGATCCACACGGAAGGGGAAGAGAGCACTAGGTCGGTGTGAGCATTCTTTGCCCCGAAGCCGATCCCAACAGTGACTGCGCCGAATACCCTCTCGTTGACCAGGATCGAATTGCCGAACTCGGCTGAGGGGTTCAATCCGAATGAGAAGTGCATCAACTCCCGTGAGCCGCATCCGGCATTATGCTCGATCCATTTCTCGAGCCTCTTGCCAGCGTCCGTCTGCTCGACTCGCGTTACTCGCCCCGCTCTGACTTCAATCTCGAACGGCTCTGCAAGAGGGCAATCCTGCTGAGGCGGGAACACGGCGGCATCGACTTTGAACCTACCATTGATGGACAACCTGATCGCGCTGAAAGAAATCTGGCCGGCAAGTGTGGAAAGAGTGCCAGCTTTCCGACAGAGGCCGGTGGGCTTGTCGAAAAACGAATTCAAGTAGCGTCTCAGCACGGGAGACCGCAACAGGTTTCGTGCCCATGGGGGCCCGAGCGAGGCCCAGAGCGCACAACCGCTGCCTGAAAAGAGCTCCATGTGGTGCGACCTGAGAAGCAGCTGGCGGACCCTATCACCAAGGGAGTGAACCGC
>JAFGIT010000266.1 GCA_016929465.1 Candidatus Coatesiibacteriota bacterium
GATAGAACCAATTCCGTGTCCGGGCCATCAAGGTCTGAAAAAAGGGACCTTATCGAGATGATACTGCCCTCGAGGCTCAATTGAAACTGCAGAATGACCCTGGCCTCGAGGTCTTCGCCAGGCGATTTTCCTCCTGGAATTAGCGAGGGCATCAGCGCCGGCGACGGATAGCCGCATTCGGAGACCTCAAGCTGCAGCCCCGGCACCGATTTGCCCATGTTGCTCTTCAGAATGTCGAAGTCCTTGAAGCTGACCAGCCCATCACCGTCGAGGTCGCATCTCGCGTCCCAATCTGGATCGGTGGAATTCGAGCCAAGGGCCTTCTCCATCAGCAACTCGTCCGCCCTGTCAACGACGCCCGAGCCATCTATGTCTCCTTGCAAGCCCGTTGAAGGCGGTGGAGCGATCTCCTCCTCCCCGAGCAAACTCGGGACGCAGAGAATTAGCTCTACGATTAGGATGAACGCTAGCGCAAGGTGCAGCCCGACGAGGTAACTCGACCCGGCAAAAGAGCATCTCCGGTCATGCGAATTCTCAAGCATCTGCTCTCGCCCTATGCCGCGGATCGAGGACGTCACGAAGACCATCCCCGAGAAGATTCAGACTCAAGACCACAAGCATAATCGCAACGCCAGGGAAGATTACCAGATGAGGCGTTACGAGAATATAGGCCCGCGCGGAGTTGAGCATTGCGCCCCAGCTCGGTGTCGGCGGACGAACTCCGAGCCCAAGGAAACTCAGAGCAGCCTCCGCCACGATAACGCCGGCCATGCCGAGGGTTGCCTTGACCACAATCGGAGACATGATGTTGGGTAGCAGGTGCCGCGAGATTATCCGATACCCGGATGCGCCCAGTGCCCTTGCCGCCAGCACATATTCTCGCTCTCTTATTGAGAGCGATTCCCCTCTCGCAAGCCTCGCATAGGGCGCCCAGCCCGTCAAGCAGAGCGCTATCACTACATTGAAGAGGCTCTGTCCCAGAACTGCCATCAACATGATCGCGAGCAGAATCCCCGGGAAGGCCAGGACAATATCGACCAGCCGCATGGTCAGCTCCTCTATCCAGCCGCCGAAGTAGCCAACCGAGACGCCGATCGCTACTCCGAGGGTCATTGAGATCGAGGTTACAAGTAAGCCAACCGACAACGATATACGAGATCCATATATGATCCTCGAGAGAATGTCGCGCCCGAACTCGTCCCTTCCGAGCAGATTCTGCGAGGACGGACCTGTCATTCTCCTACTCAGATCCTGCGCATTCGGATCGTGCGGGGAAATTATTGGCGCGAAGATAGCGAGCAGGACCATGAATGCGATTGCGAACGCACCAATCCTGGCCATCAGATTGAGTTCTCGCCATGTCTTCATCAAGTCAAGCAAATCCGAATTCGAAATCAGGCTTATAGCCCACTCGGGCCCGCTGCTCCAGCGGAATTACGCAAACGTATTCTCGCTCTCTACAATGTATAACCACTATTGATGTCAAAATAGCACCCACCATTTGTCGCTGCAAACTCAAAGACCTCGGGCCACGGACCATAATGCGCCATTACATCTCTTAGAAGGTGCGGATTGTGAGACCAAATGTCTTGATGCGCTCTTGCCAAAACCTATTCGCAACTTGTATTGTTATAAACGTTGAATTGAAAGTGTGGGGTTGTGGCGCAGCTGGGAGCGCGCCTGATTCGCATTCAGGAGGTCGGGGGTTCGAATCCCCCCAGCTCCACTTTCAAGCCTGAAATGAATATATCCACGGCGCACATTGGAGGCTGTAAAGGAAGTCGGCTTTCGCGTCGCGTAGGGGCGGTGGCTTGTCCCCGCCCATCTATATCTTTGGGCAGACACAGGGCCTGCCCCTACATATCGTATGCGGCGCGCTCGCGGGATGCATTGATCCCCATCTCGATCCATTTATTGGACAGCCTC
The DNA here is from genome assembly GCA_016929465.1 of Candidatus Coatesiibacteriota bacterium. Taxonomy (GTDB): domain Bacteria; phylum B130-G9; class B130-G9; order B130-G9; family B130-G9; genus JAFGIT01. Next base: position 1,927 of record JAFGIT010000266.1, read on the forward strand.
CTAATTCAGGTGAATCGAGACCAGATAGTCTCCCATCCAGTCTCGGGATTCCTCGCGGTCTTGACAGTCCCACGTTGCCAGAATACTTTTGGGCAATAATTAACCATCTGGAGAGCCAATTGGACAGTAAGACCCTGCGACTACTAGAGTTTCCAAAGATGATCGACTACGCCTCTTCTCTCGCAGAGACGGAGAAGGGACAGAAGGCGGTAGAGGTGCTTCTGCCTCAGTCCGACCGTCTTATAGTCGAGAATCTGCTCGAGGAGACCGCCGAGGGAGTTGAGTTGCTCGGGACGATTGCCATGCCGCTCTCAGGCGTGGAGCTGATAGACGATGCGATAACGAGAAGTCGAATAACCGGCTCCATTCTGCAGTCCGAATCACTTCTCAGAGTATCCGAGACCTTGAAAGCCTGCCACCGACTCAAGAATCGATTCTCGAAGATGTCCGCTGCCCTGATTAGGCTGAGACGGAAAGTCTCGATCTTGGTCGGTTTCCCCGAGATAAGCGAGGCAGTCGATCACGCGATATCTCCCAGCGGGGAAATCAAAGACAATGCGAGTCCGGAGCTCAGGAGAATACGAATCAAGATCAATGCGACCCAGAAGAAGATCAAAGATAAGCTCGATTCAGTGCTGCGTTCGCGTGAGGGCGTGATTGCTGCGCAGGAGCAATACATCACGGTCCGAGATGGTCGCTATGTCGTGCCAGTTAGAAGCGAGAGAAGGGCCGCGCTTCCTGGAGTTATTCACGATCAATCTGCAAGCGGTGCAACCGTCTTCATTGAGCCTCAGGAGACCATCGAACTCAATAACCAGGTCAGGCAGCTTCAGATTGAGGAGGAGCGAGAGATCGAGCGCATCTTGCGCGAGCTCACCGCAATGGTGGGGGAGGTCGCGGATGACATCGCGAGGAATATCGAGCTGCTAGCTCAGATCGACTGCATTCTCGCCAGAGCGAGATTCTCGAGTCTCCTCGACGCGAGGATGCCTCAGATAGCTGACGACGATCGACTGGTTCTTAGCCAGGCAAGGCATCCTTTGCTGATACTGACACAGTCAACTAGAAAGAATCCATATCCCTCTGATAGCAGTGAAGCGGAGATCGATGAGAAGCAACTCACCAGCACCGAACTCTCGCAAAGGTTTCTCTCAAAGCAGCGAGCCGAGGATCAGGAGGCCAATTCCCCCAGGAAGGCTGTAATACCAATCGACATATCGGTCGGTGGGGGCTATCGCACCCTGGTCATAACCGGGCCCAATACTGGTGGCAAGACGGTGGCCCTGAAGACGACCGGGCTCCTGACACTGCTCGCGCTGAGCGGCTTTCATATCCCTGCCCAGGAGGGCTCCAGTGTGCCTCTATACGATCAGGTCTTCGCAGACATCGGCGATGAGCAGGGGATCGAGCAGTCACTTAGCACTTTTTCATCTCATCTGAGCCAGATCGTCTCGATAATAAAGGGCCTAACGCCGAGGAGTCTGGTCCTTCTCGATGAAATTGGCGCAGGCACCGATCCCTCCGAAGGCTCCGCTCTCGCGGTGGCGGTATTAAGGCATATTACGGATTCGGGCGCTCATACGGTTGCGACCACCCACCATAATTCGATCAAGATATTCGCGCATTCGACCGAGGGCGTTCGAAATGCCTCTGTTCAGTTTGATGGGGTATCCCTTTCACCGACCTATAAACTGGTAATTGGACTCCCCGGCGCGAGCAACGCATTCGAGATTGCGAAGCGCCTTGGCCTGCCGCAGGAGCTTATCGAAAGTGCGCGATCCTCGCTGTCGGTCGAATCGAGACGTGTGAGTGAGCTCCTTGCATTTCTCGATAAGGAAAAGTCTGCCGTCCAAGCGCAGTCCGCAGAGCTATCGAAAAGGACCCGCGAGACATCCGCAATGCAGGCCGAGCTGGAGAAATCTATAGACTATGCCCGGGAGCGCTCCCAGCAGATCGTGGAAGCCGCGAAGCGTGAGGCCAAGGAACTTACCCACAAGGCCAAGACGGAGCTCAAGAGCATAATGGCATCCATACGCGCGAAGAAGTCCGCGGACTCTCTCGCCAAGGCGGACATCGACCGCGCGAGAACGAGGCTCGATGCCGTGGGCAAGGAGATCGAAGGCAAGGCCAAGTCGAAAGCCAAGGCAGCGGCCGACGGTGAGCAGGGGCTTACGCCGGAAACAATCCACAAAGGGATGCTCGTCCGCATGGCGGGGATCGATGTGGAGGGCGAAGTCATTGAGGTCTATCCATCCAAGAACGTTGCCGAGGTCGCCTTCGGCGGGATAAAGGTCCGCTCCAGAATTCAGAGCTTGATTCGGGTGACCACCCAGCCGAGAAGGCGGGACCCCGAGCGAGTGGTCCAACCGGCGTTCGCCACTGGGACCAAACGCCCCCCTGGGGAGCTCATGCTGATCGGAATGACCCGCGAGGAGGCCCTGGAAGCGCTCGATCTGTATCTCGACCAGGCGAATCTGTGGGGCTTGAGGGAGGTCAGGATCGTTCATGGGCATGGGAAGGGCGTTCTCAGGGC
>JAFGIT010000267.1 GCA_016929465.1 Candidatus Coatesiibacteriota bacterium
CTAGACATGATATAATCCTCCTAATCGAGGATTATACCACCTCAATTTGGGAACGCAACACTAGAAGCATCGCTTTCACCTCCTGAAATTTAGCGCATGCAGCATCGGAAGCCCGCCTTGCTAGTCTGGCCCAAGGGGCCGGCCGGATATGGATAATATGCGTATTCGCATGAAGCCATGAACCCCCTGCTCTTGTACCATCCTCCAAAGGCTGCATTCTGCCATTGAGCGGAACTGGTCCATTCAAAGACATTTCCGCTCATATCGTATGCACCAAACTCCGATCTGCATTGATCACAGGAGCCGGATGGCAGAGTCCCCTCACCTTCAGTATTGCACAGACCCGCCGTGTATTGGTCACCGTATGGAAATCGATAGCTGTTAGTGCCCTTGCAGGCGCGAACCCACTGGTCTTTTGAGCAGAGAAATTTCCCCTGCTCGATGCAATTCGCCCAGGCCTCAATCCATCCGATACCCTCCAGCGGAAGCTCGCCATATACATTGGGGTACTCATACCGGTCTATGCAGAACTCCTGCACGAAATGGCTCTGACCGAAATAATCGGTATAACTTCCGGCAGGCACTCTCACCATGCCTTCGGGACACCGTGGCATCGGGCTGAAGCTGAAAAACGCCTCAGCCATGTTGCCAACCAATTCTCCTTCCTTGTCCGTAAATCCGGCAACTATGCGATAGGTGCCCAAAGCCATTAGAGGGGGATTGACACAGGGAACCTGAAAACAACAAAGCGGGACCCTCTCCGACCAGGTCTGAGATGGGAGATTAACACCGACCCCGTGGAAATCCGCCGACCAGTCAGGATAGAACGATACATCGCCCTGCGGCGTGATTATCGCCATACAGAATGCGAGCGACCTAGCCGCCCCCGGATTCACGAAGCTCACGTCAACGTGCAGGTTGTCACTCACTTGGATGTCCTGGATATTGACAAACACAGATAGGCTCGGCTCTGCCGGCTCGTCGAACGCAACCAGAGATGTTGTCAGCAGAGTCAATTTCGCACATTCGAGAAATAGGGATTTGTTGATGTGCTCGAGCGAATCATCCAGTGTGTGCCAATAAGGACTGCTATTATGACCTTCCCCAATGAAAAGCGCCGGGATACCGTAATGCCAGAACCAGGCGTGATCGCTTCCATACCAGATCTCATCCGTTGCATTCCCAACATTCGCGTTAGCCAAGACCGAGGTGAAGCTGGCGGCACGCGAACTATAATCCAGAAGCCACTCTGAGTTGAGATTAACATCCGTGTTTATTTTCAAACTGCCATCATCCGACCAGCCAAGACAATCCAAATTGATGTTTGCCACAACATTCGTGCCCTCGTCCAACCATCTGCCTATCACATATTCGCTGCCCAGTAGATTTTGCTCCTCGCCGCTATAGAAGGCGAACTTGATCGTGTGTGTCGGCTCGTACTGACTGAGAATTCGGGCACAGTCGAGAACTGTGGAGACTGCCGTTGTGTTATCGTCCGCGCCGGGAGCATCGCTATATACATTATTCTCAGCGGGAAAGACAATCGTGTCGAAGTGACCCGAAAGCACCACGACTCTCTCAGGATCAACGCTGCCCCTGAGTGTACCTATGACATTCCTAATCGGCCAGCCGCCGAATGAGCAATCTTCCATAAACTCGGCTTCGAGGCCATAGGATGACAGCTCCTCAAAAAGCCAATCCGCCGCCGCCAGATTCTCCTCGCGGAATGTGTACCTGCTCCCGAAGCCAACCATCGCTAGCTCCAGCTCCCAGAGGTCCTCCTCGTTCATTTGGGAGACCAGTTCATTAAGGAAATCATCGGAGATGTTGCCGGACCGACTCGCATTCAGCCGCCCGAGAGACCTCCCGTCCAGAATTGAGACTTTGGGATTCATTGCTTCGTCTCCCGAGGCCGGGGGAACTCGAGCGGGATAGCCCAGGGATAGCTGGGACATCAATGCCAGTAGCAGTGCTATCGGACAGATAATAATGGATTTGAACCGCATGAAGGCTCCTTTCTCGTTGCAGTTATGTCAATAATGGCACCATAACGCGCGGAGGAGATTCTCCGCTGGGATCGAACGGAAAAAACTCCCCGGGCGGGAGTTGGAGTATGTAAGAAGATCGCACAGGGAGGGCTACGTTTTGCGGTTGTGGCTCTTCGCGTGGCACATTTCGACAGTTGCGCTCCGCTATCGCTAGCCACGACTGGACGGCTAACGTGTCCCATCGAGGCCCAATAGAATCCGGACCATTACAAATGTCTCTTAACAATGTGTATGTCGCTCCCTGTAAGCTTACACATTGCCTAATCACTTCCCCGAGGAAAGACTAACAGAGTAGAATCCGCCTTTCAAGGACTATTTTGAATGGCCTCCTGCCTATCAGGCTCTAGGCGGGTTAGCCTCAGCAGAGTGTAAATCCCATCAGAAGGTGTAATCCTCGTCTTCTCGCTCGCGATAATCAGCGAGTCCTGCTTCTAAGAGCCTGGGATTGGATAATACCGACGGCGAGAGGCTTTTTAACCGGGATTTGAGGCGAGTTAGATGAATATATATCAGAAATTTGTCTCAGTTTCAGGACATGGGAATTCCGCTTGACATGATTCCGAGTGCAATCAGGCTTTCTACATTGACTTTTGAGCTGAGAATACTAGATTTAGGGATGTATCGAGATTGGGGTGAAATCGTTCGGACTTGCTGACGCCTGGATGCAGGCCATCCAGATTGACTTGGTCTAAATTCTGGTTTGCGGTTGGGATTGGGCCGCAGATTGCTGTTCACAGATAATCCCCAGGATCGGGGGCTCAGTGTTAAGCTGGGCCATAAAAGCTACGATGAATCTAATCAGTTCGGTGTGCTTCTGATCACGCCACATAGATCGCAATGGGGTAGCATTTGAGTAGCAGAGACAGGGATTCGATAACCGCTCCTCTCCAGCCATCAGTTCTCGAACCGAAACTACTGGTTCCGATAGATCCCAATCTGAAGCCTCCCGTCGAGCAAGTCTCGGGCTTCGCGATGGATGATCGCGGCAATTTCTACATTGCTGACAGCAGTCAGCATCGAATAGTGAAGCTGTCGGCGTCCGGTGGACTTATATGGGCAATTGGCTCGAACGGCAAGGGCGAGGACGAGTTTCAATACCCGAGGGGCATAGCTGTCTCCGAGGAAAACAACCTTCTGATAGTATGCGACAGCTGGAATAACCGCGTCGTCGCACTCGACCTCGAGGGGAATCCGAAATTCACATTCGGCGAAGTCGGCTACGGTGCTGGTCAATTTTATGAACCGTATGCGGTCTGCATGACTTCTGCAGACGAAGTCATAGTTGTCGATAGAGGCAACCATCGGCTTCAGCGATTCTCTATTGATGGCAATTTCAAGGCGATGATCGGGCGGCGAGGCTCGGTGATCGAGCAGGCTCTGGCAACCCTTCACGGAACTCCCAATTACCTGTTCGCCCCGCCCTGCTTCCGCTTCCCGTCAGGGATAGCACCTCTCTCTCCTACGGGAATTGCTGTCCTGGACGCTGGGAATCGCAGAGTTCTGGCTTTCAGCAACCAACTGGAGCTCGTGTCGGAATATAGCTACGAGAGCGCCGCCAACGGCTCTCTATTCACACCGAGCGCCATCGCAGCGAATGATGTGGGCTTTGTGTTCTTGTTCGATTCAGAGCGCGGATTGGTCCAACAGATGACCGTCCCGGGACTTGTCATTGCCACTTTTGGATTACTGGATGACTCCAAAAAGAGCTGCTATCAACCTCAGCTCCTCGCAACCGCCGGGGGCCTCGTCGCCGCGCGAATACCATCGAATGAGCTTGCGTTCTTCGGGCTCGGCCAGTCATCGCTGAGAGAGGCCATACTCGCCAAGAAGAACACGGAAGCAAGCCCCGCCGCTGCGGAATCTTTAATTGCTCATGGCGTTCAGCAAAACGACGCCGGACTGATCAGCGAGGGAATCTCCTGCGTGTTATCGGGCGAGAGCGCACCCTTTAGGAGCGTCAAGGCGGCTGCCGAGGGACTCATTGCGCTAAAGCAACCACTGAATTTGTATCTCCTACTATCCCGGGCCGTTCACGCCTCAAACGTCGAACGTGACGACATGGAGAGAGAAATAATCGACCTCTTCCGTGATCTGGAGAAGAAGATCAGTGCCTCCGCGAAGGAGACCGCCGCCTGCGAGGCGGCATCGATGGCCGACGATTCCTCGCCGCATTCGGTCTCCGAGGCAGACATCCTCCGAGACTATCGCGAGGCTCTAATCAAGCTGAAGCTATTGATGGCGAAGGATCAGGCCCAGAGTCGCGAGCTGGTCAAGCTAGTATGGGATGCGGCTCTCCTATATCGCAAAAGAGAGCTCTGGGAGGGCTTCGACTATTGCCTGGGAGTAGTCCTTCAAGTCGCCTTCAAGGAATCAGAGGCGCTTTGTGAAACGCTACTTGGGACTCGGAATAGGCTGGGAGAGATGGTCGGGCTATGCAAGAAAGTCATGTCGGACTCCTCGGACCAACAGGCCTCCGAGCGATTTATCTATCTTGGCAGATATCGAGCTGTGCCGAATGCAAGTCGTGGTCAGCATCTCGGGGTGCTCTCCATCGCAGTTGACTGCCTTCATTCGATTCTCAGTGAGCGATCTGAATCGTCCGCATCGAGCTCCGGTCTTCTCGAGAGGACAGATGAGGCAGAGCTGGCATTCGCCTCGAAGCTGCTCGAAAAGGCGCTTTCGGTCTGTGTGGCTGGTGCATCGGACGGCGATATCGCAGCCGTTGCTGGCAAGCTCATCTGGCTCCTCCTTAGGTCATATCCAGGCTTGAGAAGGATGAATAAACAGGCTGATGTCCTTAAGAGGTTAGGCCTCGACGAGAGCGCGGCATCGGTCGGCGCGCAAGAGCTGGAGCGATTTATCTATCTCTATATTTTCGAAAAAGCCGTCGCCGGCGAGGAGCTAATTGGCGGATCGGTATTTGGCGAGGCAGCTTCTGTAGCCTGGGGCGAGACACATATTCTCGCTGTCCTCAAGAGCATCAGTAGCGGCTCCGAAGAGCACCACCTGGACGATAGCCGAGCCAATACCCCGCTGAATGCGGTCAAGCTCGTTATGGATAGCATTGCAAAACACGGCGAGAGCTGGGCCCGAGTAATCCTCGAGTCCTACATGAGGCTTGCAGGTTTGCGGGCTTCACCAAGAGCAATTGCCAACAAGTCATTAATGGACCTTCTGGCGCACAGGCAGAAAGACGCCTACGATACCATCTTTGCCGCCCACAGGATGTCGCTTCAGGGCAGCTCACAGCTGCTGAAGCTCCTTGCCGCCGGGATCATAGCGTCGCGCAACGAGAAACTGGTCATGGTGACCGGCAAAGAGCTCTCAACGACCAGGCTGGTGGAGCTTCTGGAGAAACTCGCGACGAGCGTCTGCCTGCCTCTTGCGGATAAGTCGGGCAAGCCGATGCTCGACGATGCTTCCCTTATGAATATCGGACAGAGAAAAGAGGTCCTTCATTTCGTTGCGAACTCACTCAATGAGGTAAGAACACTCTTCGCCGAGGTCCGCTTCCACTTCGCATTGGCCAGCACGGATTTTGGCGCTCAATTCAATGAAGCTGGCGAGAGGAATTTCAACCGGGATACGGCGGACATTTTGATAACCGTTTCAGAAAACTATGTGCGCAGCCAACGAGGGCTGCGCGAATGGCTATGGTCTCGCTGGAGTAAGGAGACATTGGGCTCCCGGGACGCGGTCCTTGATCCGAAGATGCTCGGCGACACCGTCGCGGCAGGTGTGTTGGTTGCAGACAGAAGCCTGAGGCTAGGGCTTCTCCTCAAGGCGCTATCCTGGTCCTCTGCCGAATTCGTGAGGCTTCGCGCTGAGCTGAGCGCTGCTCTGCCCGAGAATGAACTAGCGCGTGAAGAGCGAGACCGGGGCCTCACGACCAAGATCAGGCTCCCGAAGAAGGTGCTGAAGGCGACATATCATCTCTATTGCGATCCATCTACGAGAGCCGCGGCACGCGAGTTCTGGGGACACATGAATTGCGATCTGATCGATTCCGAAGCAAGTGGGATTAGGTCAAGGCTCGCGGCAGCAGTCTCGAGCATACACCCCCGCGTGAAAGCGAGCGCGACTCGACCAGGCCAGGGCGAAGAGAATGCGTCCAGCAATCAGTTTCTGGATGCCATGGCAGATTGGGTTGTGGCGACCACCGCTCGATCAACGGAATTCATCAGGATGCGCTCAAAACAGCTCGATTCAAGTGGGCAGTCATTCAGGATTCGACCTTTCATTGACGGCCAGCGTGACCTCGAGACAGATCTGAATTTTGTGAGCTGCCACGAGGCCATACTGACGACAGTCTCCCTCGCGGCATCTTCGGGAATCGACTGGGCTTCGATCTCGAACTGGAATCCCCAAGCGCTCAGGGCCGCACTCGACGAGCTGCTCGCGGGCGCTATTTCGAGCAAGGCGCCTGATAATCTCAGCGACTGGGCAAAAAATGCGATGGCGAGGGTATTCGACCTCTGCCGCGTTTATCTGGGGCAGATCAGGACGTTCCAGGAGTTCACTTACGCACTGTCAGACGGGACCGAGATCAATCTGCAGTCTGAGATTACACTCTCTCTGCCAGACGTCTCGGATGATGCGCACCTTACTGGCTTACTCCCACCGATAATGCTCGAGAACCACGCTCTTCAGATGCGGATTGCCGATTTGGCGGATACCGCGAGGAGGATTGGCTGTTGCGTGCTCGAGCGGGATGGGCAGCTGAGTGAGTGCTTCTCCTGGATGGATGCGCTCCAAGTGAACCTGGAGGTTATATTGCGAAAGCTCGATGGCGCTCGCCAGGTCATTTGGCAGAGGCAGAAGGATACTCAGGAGCGGATATCCCAGGCTACTTCGTCCAAGCGCTGGCCCCCACTTGTCAATTCGCTCATCCTGGATACCGTATCTTCGATGCTCTCGGAAATGGCCGATGCTGCGTCAGGTCTTAGATCTCGGCTCGCAGATCTCAAAGGCAATCTTATAGCCGCAGTTTCATCATCAGGGGCAACGCCGGAGGACATGGACCGGTTCTTCTTCGAAGCCGAGAGACTCCTCAAAAAAGACCCCGGACGACGCGATATTCTCGAAGCCCTCAGTCGGACGATGCTCGATGAGAGCTCAGATGCCTCCTCAGTGAAACGGGCGGTTCTTCTCCGTTCGAGATACGACTTAAGACTGATAGACAGAAGGAAGATAGGCCTATCCCAGCCTTACTCGATTACGTCCGATGGCGCCGGCCGGCTTCTGATAGCAGACTTTGGAAATCGGCGCATCGGCCGCTATGACCGGGCAGATGACTTCTTCGAGATACTTGCAGCGCCATCCGTGCCGGGTCGTTCGGGCTCCTTCGTAGGCCCCTTTGGCCTCGCGACATGGGGGGATTCGACGCTCTGCAGCTTCCAGGAGGGGGATGTTATTCTCCAATTCGATGGGAAATTCAATGTTATCCGTGAGTTGGGACCGAGAATCTTCGGGGAGTCAATTAGTAAGGTCTGTGGCCTCGCGGCCGATAAGGCGAATGCTCGATTGGCCATCGCCGACTTTGGAAGTGATCGAGTGCTGTTGGCATTTCTGGACGATGGCCAGGAATTGAAGCCAGACAAATACTTGCCATTTGAGGGCCCGGTCGGCGTAGCTTTTCGCTCCGATGGAGCAATTGCAGTCAGTTCTTACTCGACTGGCATCGTGGGCATATTCGACAAGCGAGTCGAGCAGATGACAACATTGACCGGTTTTGCTATGCCCCACATGCTGGCATTTGGAGCGGACGGGTCACTATTTGTGGCCGATGCGCGCAACGATTGCATTAAGCGATTTTCCCCTGAGCTTGACCTGGTCTATTCCATCCCGACCAAGGCACCGTCGGGAATATGCCTCATTGGGGACGAGCTGCTCGCTACGAGTGTGGACACCGGCGAGTTGTCGAGATGGAAACTAATGGACGAGATATAGGGAGGATTGGATGCAACGAGACTTCAGTCGACTCAATGGCTACCTCGATCTTCTTCTGCCAGACGTTTACGAGCGAATGGAGACCGTCAATCATCGGATGGCGCCCGATCATATTGAATCAGCGCTGCAGGCCTATGACTGGTTCGAGAGCCTTGGGCTCAAATATGATGACGTGCTCGACATTGGATGTGCAGACGGATGGATGACGGAGCACTTCAACCGAGCAGGCAAGAACGCCACCGGGGTGACCATAAGTGATATCGAGGTGGAACTGTGCAGGCAGAGATGCATCGAGATCGTTCACGCTGACATGTCCTTCCTGCCATCGGCTTCGGCTGCATTCGACCTAGTCTGGTGCAGGGATGCGATTGAGCACAGTGTCATGCCCTTGATCGCCCTTTTCGAATTCAACCGCGTCCTGAGGCCTGGGAAATACGCTTTCATAGTTGTTCCGACGCCCGATTATTGGGTCGGCGCGAGTAATCACTATTCTGTGCTGACAGATGGGGGGTGGAGATGGTTATTCAAGCTGGCTCACTTCGAGGTCTTGGATTTCCTTCAGACGGATTCCATCAGTGGTGAGATGCGCTATATCCTCCAGAAAGTCGGGGAGGTACCGATATCCCGTGATGCACCCCTTTCACCTTAATTGGTTCACTCGCTATTCTCTTGCAGTTGATCTGTTTCGCGAGCTAGTTCGCGGCGAGGGCCAGATACTGGAGGTAGGCTCCGGCTCATTCGGTTTAGCGGCCTTCGTTGACAGGCAGGTGATCGGCCTGGATGCCGCCTTCGAACCGGATAGACATAAGCTGCTCTCGCCAGTGCGAGGGCATGCCGGAATTCTGCCTTTCAAAGACCGTGCATTCGAGGCTGTCATCTCTCTTGACCTAATAGAGCATATTCCGGGAGCAGAGCGTCCCCGGATAATCGCCGAGATGTTTAGGGTCTGTGCACGATGTCTAATCATTGCTTGCCCCATCGGAGTGACCGCTGCAACTTGCGACCGTCAATTCGCCGATTGGTTGGCTGGGCGTGGTCTGGGTGTTCCCTGGTGGTTGGAAGAGCATCTCCAAACCGACATACCCGAAAGGCAGGAGATACTCTCTGCCATCGCCCTCTTGCCCGAAGCCTCCGTGAAAGTCATCCCTAACGAGAACTCCGCAATACACACGATGGCCGTCATCGCGGACCACACGCCGGAAATTCTTGACGCTCTCAGGCCAAGCCTGAATTCCAACCGGGACGAATGGCTGAATCTATGTCGTGGCGTGAACTTCGGGGAATGCTATCGAGAGTTTTTCGTCGTAAGTAGATCGGGGTAATACTATGTCTCTAAGAGCATCGGTCGTAATACCCACTCGAGACAGAGCAGTGATTCTCGACAGATGTCTTGATGCCCTTATTGAGCAGATTCAAGAGATCGGCGAGTCTGAGATCGTCATAATCGACGATGGCTCAATGGACGACACACGGGATGTCGTAACGGCGCATTCCGCAAGAAGCAAGGCTTCCGTTCGGCTGGTTGAGATGGGCGCCACAATGGGGCCTGCCGCAGCACGAAATCGAGGCGTCATTGAGGCCAAGGGACGACTCGTCATTTTCATCGGGGACGACATCATCGTCAGAAGGGGATTCCTGATGCAGCATCTGGCGATGCACTCTGAGTTCTCAGGCGCTAAGTATGCCGTATTGGGGCATACTACCTGGCACCCCGACCTTGAGATTACCCCTTTCATGTGGTGGCTCGAGCGCTCGGGAGTGCAATTTGAATACGAGCGAATTGAGCGATACGGACCAACATGGCAACATCTCTATACCAGCAACATCTCGTTCAAGCGAAATTTCATCCTACGAGAGGGGCTCTTTGATGAGGCGTTCAGGGCAGCAGCGTTTGAGGACATAGACCTAGGCTTTCGGCTAGCTAGGCGAGGGCTGAGAATCCTCTACTGCCCCCAGGCAGCGGCCTATCACTTGCACCCCAATTGCGTGCTCGATGAAGCCTGGATAAAGCGAATGCAGGTTAGGGGTTACTATGAAATGCTCTTCAAACGCAAGCATCCAGAACTCAGCGAGGCATCTGACGCCGATACGGGCTTTTGGCGGCGGGCCTTGCTTGCCGCGACTATGGATGACAAGACGATAGGCATTATCAAGCAGGCCTTTTACGAGCGGCAAAGCTCCGTGGGCGGCTCAATGAGCGGTTGGATGGAGCAGTTCGGAGCTTCCATATTCGATTCCATTTCATCATTTTGCAGCTGTCTTGGCGCCACTTCACTTATGCGTGAGTTGTATCCTGGCTTTTCTACCGCGGCAATCCATTACGGCCGCGCCGAAGAAGCCGAAAGAGGCAATCAGCGCAATCGGAGCTTCGCTGAGGTAATCGCTGCAAAAAGGGCGGAGCCAGGACTGAATGGCTTCGCTTTCCTCGCGGCCGACTTTTTTGCGGGGCACGGCGCCATCCACGCGGCGATTCGACAATATAGGGATTTGCTCCGCGTTCAGCCCAATCACGCCTACGCACAGCTCCGATTGGCTGAGCTTCTCAGACAAGTGGGTGGGGATATGGACGAGATTCGCAGGTTGTACATAGCATCGCTTGATCGGGGGATCCTGAAAGGAGATTCTCGCTCATTAGCCTTGATTGGCTTGGGTTTGCTGGAAATGGCTGACAATTCGCCCCGAATAGCGCTCAAATGGTTCGAGAGGGCACTCAACCCGCTGCCAGATGCGCCCGACCTCACGGCCCAAGCGCTGGTTCATTTGGCAGAGGGATACAACGCGATCGGTAAGCCCGATAGGGCGATACAATCACTTCGTGAGGCATCTCGGATTGCTGCGCGTTCTGCAGAGACCAGATCGCTGAGCTCCTTGCTCATGGCCGAAATACACTCGCAAAGGGGACATCCGGAGCGAGCATTAAGAGAGCTCAGGATGGCGAAATCCCTGTCGCCCCCAAACGCGGGGCTTCTGATTGAGATCGAGTTTAAGACCGCCCTGGCTCAACTCAAATTGAAGCGGCCCCAAAAGGTTGTTCCGCACTTGAACAGACTGCATCAGATGGGTGCGCCCTCACCATTCATAAGGAGGATCGCCTTCGATGGCGGCCTTCTGATGCAAGCAGAGGGACGGCTGAATGAAGCAGAAGACTTCTTCAGAAGAGCAATTGAGCATTCATCCAACGAGACTGAGGCCGGCTGGGCTCACTATTCCCTCGCCGAGACACTTATCGGGCAATCGAGGAATGCAGAAGCTAAAGAGCAACTCGCAGGATTGACCAGGGGCGATCTTGATGCTGGCCTAACCGCCTCTGCCAGAGAGCGGCTTGCATTGCTCTTTTTCGAAGAAGGGGAATACGAGAGTGCGCTGGCTCAATTCGAGGCTGCGATTCATTCGATGCCCAGCAAGAGAGCAAGGGAGGCACATGGAATCTGGATGGGCATCCTGAAATGTCTCAAGTTCCTTGGAAGAACAGAAGACGCGCTGAGATTTGCATTCAGACTAGAACGAAAGCGAACTGACGATCGACATTTCATCCGGGAGCTTGCCTTCGAGTCTGGTCTGCTGCTGCAGCAGCGGGGACGCCTGCGAGCGGCAGAGACCCGCTTCAAACTGGCGATTGAGTATTCTTCGAACGACCTTGAGGCCGGCTGGGCGCGGTATTCGCTCGCAGATGTGCTCCTAGCTCTCAAAAGGCCCGAACTCGCACTGGAGCAGCTCAGAGATGCGGAGGGATCATCGATACCGGATGACCTTCTTCTGTTGGTGCGGGAGAAAACCGGCATGCTTTTCTTCAAGCAAGGCAGGTTTGGTGAGGCACTCGAGGAATTCGAGTCTGCACTGAAAATCGGAGCGGAGGAGCCGGAAAAACGCGGCTGGGTATACTTCAACTCTGCCAGGTGCCTCAAGGAACTGGGGAAGACAGCGTTAGCTTCCCGCTATTACGAGAAATCACAGAATTTGCTAACTGATCCTGAGACGATTGTCGCTTCATTCTGGGAACACGCGCATCTAACACACAAAAATCAGCAAGATGCGGGCGTTCTCAGTCAATTCGAAGCCGGCATCAATTCCCTTCTAAGTGAGGGCAAATGCTCGCCCGACACGGCCTTCAGGGCCGTCGCAATCCTACACGGATCAAGAGCCTTCGAATCCGCATCGAGTCTGCTAAAGACTCTCTCAAAAGGGATCGATTTAGATAGAAGGTTCTGGCGATATGCGCTGGCCTACAAGCGAATAGGTTTCTTGACCAGTGTGGAGGATATGATGTCATCACTCGAATTCCTGCCTCCTTCCGAGCAGGCTGAATGGCATCTTTCCGTCGCTTCTCTCCTTCTGGAAATGAGTTACGACAAGGATGCTGAGGAAGAGGTCCGCTCCGCCCTCCGTTTGAGGGAGAACTGGCCGCAAGCGAATTATCTCCTCGGCTCGATCCTGGAAAAGCGTCGCGATTTCCACGAAGCGAGAGCCCGGTTCGAGGCGGTGCTCGAACACGAGGAGAGCGTCAGAAGAGACCTCTGGAGCAGAATTGTCGGCGGTGCCCACTACCATTTGGCGTGCATCTTAGAGCGAATGGGGGATGCTAGTCTAGCGCTGAAGCATCTCGAAGCTTGCCTGAGAATAGTGCCGAGGCACCAAAAAGCGATGGAATTGAGGCTGTTTCTATCTTCGGCCCCTGTCGCGGCTCGAAGTTAAGACGGCGCGGAGGGATGGATCTATGGTAACGCTCGAGATGGACTTTGAGGGAAGTCACATCACTTGCTCACGGGGAAGGCAGGCAATTCGACAGGAGCTGCTCTCCGAAACTTCGGCAAAAGTCGCGGTAATCTTGCTCTCGCTGAATGGCGAGAAGGTGATTGCGCCCTGCCTCAAATCGCTCTTCGAAAGCGACTATTCGAACATCGAGGTGATAGTCGTGGACAACGGCTCCTCCGACTCGACCGCCGCGATAGTCCGCGAGAGATTCCCAAGGGCGAAACTGATAAGCACCGGGGAGAACCTCGGCTTCGCGGGAGGCAATAATGTAGGCCTCGCGGCGACTGATGCGGATATTGTCATCCTTCTGAATGATGACACGACGGTCAGGCCGAACATGGTCTCCGAGATAGCGAATTTCATGGCGTCAGATCCCGACGCGGGAATAGTCGGATGCAAGATATTGTATCCAGATGGCAAGACGATACAACATGCAGGCGCAGCCGTCCTGCCGAACGGACTAACGAAGCACTATGGATATGGCGAGACTGACGAAGGTCAGTTCGAGCGTGTTTTTGATGTCGCATACGTTACCGGGGCAGCAATCGCCATCCGGCGAGAAGTTATGGACAAGATCGGGCATCTCGATGCCGGTTACTTCCCGATCTACTTCGAGGAGGTCGAATACTGCGAGCGAGCGAGGCGCGCTGGATTCCGCGTTGTCTATTTGCCCAGTGCTGTTCTCCTTCATTACGAGTCGCAGGTCACGGTCAAGGCGAGTTTTGGCTTCTACGTGCGATATCACTTGGGCCGCCTGCGCTTTGTGCTCAAGAACTTCACTGGCAAGAAGATGCTCCGGTTCATGAAGGAGGAAATTCGCTGGTTGCGCATGGCAGGTCTTCGTGAGCAGGGCAAGCCTCTGGGGCTCGCCTATCTGAAGACGCTTCTGCGGCTTCCCGCTATCCTCTTCGCAAGACGTCGCGACTGGATCGAGGAGCAAGTGAATCCGCGAATCACGAAGAGCGCAATTGACTTCTCGCAATGTGCGTTCTACAACCGTCTGGAGGGATTTTCGCCTATACAGGAATGGTGTGGCGCGAGGGTACGTGCGGTCGTTGACCAAGCGAGATTCGGACTCCTTCATGGCGGAAAGGAAAAGAAATTGCACCTGACCGTAGGAGCCTTCAATGGTCACATTACGAGGCTTAAGGTTCAGGTTAATGGGGACAGCGTGGGCGATGTAGAGGTGGCCGATTACTTGCATACACTCAAGTTTAATCTGCCGCCTATCAAGAGCTCTAATAAAAAAGATAACGGCTTTCTGCAGGTTGTCCTGCAGCCGATATACCCAAATGGTGAAAGGGACAACGGTTACAGACTTGCCGTTAAGAGCGCCTGGGTCGAATAGCCCGGGCCGAGGTTCCCTGCCCAAGAAGAGATGCTAAGAGGACGGCCCCTCATCGCGAGGGGCCGAAGCATTATTATAGCAATGGCAAACGGAGCGAATGGGGATGGCCAGAGTATTCATTCTGGGCATGTCGCTTCCTAGATTTCAGACCTCCACGAGAGTTTTGGCAGGCAGTTATCGGACCGAGCAGCTGGTTGAGCCGATTCTTGAAGCAGGCCATGAGGTCAGATTGTGCGCAGCGAATTACTTCTCCAAGCACGAGAAGGAGCGCTACATATCTAAGAGGAGCGACGGCCAACTCGACTACTACGAAATGAACTTCCTTATGACGAATCAGCAGGACCAGCTGAGGGATTTGCTCGACGAGTACTCACCCGACTGCATCGTCGCCGTAACTCAACATCCTTCGCACCTGGTGACGGCCATCGCCCGGGAGCATCCTCTCTGGTGCGATCTGTATGGTGCTGTGATGGCAGAAGCACAGGCGAAAGCCTCTGTCTATAAAGACAACTCGCATTTGAACCACTTCTGGTCAACTGAGCGGCACGTCCTTGCCAGATCAGACGTATTTTCGACGTGCAGCAGCTTCCAAGAGCACTTCCTGATAGGCGAGCTGACCTTAATGGGGCGAC
>JAFGIT010000268.1 GCA_016929465.1 Candidatus Coatesiibacteriota bacterium
GGTTGGCAAAATCGATCGGCTGTCTGGTTTGTATGCTCGAAGTGCTTTTCTCAAAACCGATCAAATGTTGCGAAGAGCGGCTGCGAGATCGGAGCAATAGACGACGGCGAGCAACCCTTCTACTCTATCGCGTTCTCATACGAATGAGAGAGAGACTCATCTACGGTCTTCTCAAAATCTTGAGACTGACCTGTAAAAGAAGCGCTTCATCGAACAGCGCGTAGCATTCGCTGGTCCGGGTCAGGCCTCATTTCCGTTGGCGGCGTTTGGATTCGTCCCACAGAAAATCCATTAGCTCCAGAGAGGCTTCATCCGGTGACTTGCCCTGCTCTCTCAGAGCATCCTCAACGTATTTGAAGCGGCCCTCGAATCTCTGTACGGCATCCCTGAGAGCGTCGTCTGGGTTTGACTTGAGATACCGGCCAAGGTTGATAGCAATCATTAGAAGGTCACCATATTCCTCGTGAATGCGCTCCCGTGCACCCTCCTGCAGAGCGCATCGAAGCTCGTGCAATTCTTCGATTACTTTATCGATAGCGCCACTCACATCTGGCCACTCGAAGCCGACGCGGGCCACTTTCTCCTGCACCACGAGTGCCTGCATGAATCCGGGTTGACTCCTTGGGATCTCCGCGAGCACCGACTTCGATCCTCGCTCTGATTTTTTTATCTCTTCCCATTTCTTGAGAACGTCTGCCGAATCGGCGACTTCTTCCTGTGCAAAGACGTGAGGATGCCTCCTGATAAGCTTCTCCACGGCCGCAGTAAGCACTTCTCGCATACCGAATTCGCCCATTTCCTGCGAGATCCGAGCGTGAAAGACGATCTGCATCATCAGGTCGCCGAGCTCCTGCGCGAACATATCCGGCTTATTCTGATGAATTGCGTCGAGCGCCTCATAGGCTTCCTCAATCAGGTTCATCTTGACCGACTCCCTGGTTTGCTCGCGGTCCCAGGGACAGCCGTTTTCCCCGCGCAAGGTGGCGATTATTTCAATGAGCTTCCTAAAGAGCTCATCGACACTCATGCTACTCAAATCCCAGACCTCAATATCCTTCGGTCAATAGGTTTCAGAATACCTCAAGCCAGATGAGTCGCGTGCCTGGGGATATCTGAGCCTTCAGCTATCGGCAGGACCTGCCTCCCGCACGCACTTAGCATCCAGTTTCCAGCCAACAAAACGAAGGGGCAGACAACCCTAAGGCGTCTGCCCCATCGATTATTATCAGCTTTCACGCGCCAGTTCGTCGCCCGGCGCAACCGATTTTAGAAGTAGCCTTGCAGCTGAGCCACGAAGATGTTGTCCGCGACTTCACAGCCTGGATGATTATCGTTGATATTCCAGATGTAGTTCAGCTGAAGCTTGGCATAGTTCTGGTCGATGAAGACATTCAGACCATAAGTGATGAGCCTTCCTAGATCGCCGATAACATGCTTGTCAGTATCGGGATCGAGGTATTCATACCTTACGACCGGCTCGACCGTGTGGAAGTAGTCATAGCCGGTGTCGATCTTGTAGCCCATATACACGTACCAGCCATATCCATTTTCGGACTTGTCGGTGAATCCGAAGGCATTGATCTGATTGAGGTTATTATGCTTCATTCCGATCCATTCACCGGCGAGATCCAGCCCCTGAAAATCAATGGCCAGACCCGCGCTATACTGCTGGTATTCGTCGTGCCCGTTACCAAAATTCTTGGCCCCATGTGTGCCACGTGCATAGTTACCGAAGAACTTCACACCCTTGGTCGGCTGCAGACAAGCCCTGGCAACCCATTCCTTCTGGTCGTTATTGTCGCCCTGATTGACGCCGGTTCCGTTATATGCACCACCCTCAACGAGGAACATGGTGAAATCGTCCTTCTCGAAATGGAAGGTCGCCGAGGCACCGATGTCACGATTCGCTGGGAGATGTCCCCACTGATTTGCGCCTCTCACGAAGCTGGTAGGAATCGCATAGTAGATGAACGGCAAAGCGCTAGTAGATGTCAGCGACTCGTATGTCCCGGGCTTATACATCTGCCCGAAGCTCAAATCAACGTGCGGGATATACTTGAGTGTAATGAAAGCGTCCATCAGCGCGGGGTTGTGATCAAGCTTCATCAGGAATTTGAAGTCGACCTTCTCATACACCGAGCCACTTGCGCAAAGCCATACGCGCCTCAGCTCAAAAGTATCGGACATCTCATCTTCCTCGAACTCAGCATAGTAAGTCTGAATAAGACCTTTTAGCTGGAGCTCTCCGTGGGCGTGCTTCACTGTCAGAATGTCGCAAAATGCGCTGCTTCCGACGAGAGCAACCGCCATCGCCAACAGCCAAATCGCTGTTCTTCTAGTCATTGTCTGCGTGTCTCCTCTTCCTTAGGTTTAAGAATTACGTTAGAGCTAACATACTCTCAAGATTTCACGGTCACAACAATCATGTGCAGGCAATCCAGATCAGTCCAAGGAATCTTCGCCCTAATATTTCGGCTGCCCGCTATTCTATTAGTAACTAGATTGCTGCTGGCCAATCACAAAAAGCCCTGCCAATCACCTCCCTCACATTCTATCTGAAGTGATCGTTTGCCAACGACTGCCGTAAGCAATATCGACGCTGACATAATAGATTCTCAAACACAGCAACCATTACTTAAATATTTAGGTTATGTGAAGCTGTTGTCAATGTCAAATGTTTTTCGCGATGGCTTCCCCTTGGATGCAAATTCAAGCATCAGATGATGGTCATTGACGGCTTTCCACGGGCGGTTTACCATCCATTGAATGCAGATGGACGTCGGTGACCGGGCGACACTCAGAGCGCTGCCTGCTACCTATATAGCCTTGAATTGGCCGGGTCCATCTGGTAACTACCAATTATTGAGAGGCATCCGAAATGGCTGGCAACGGACGTGAGGGATTCGATGGTATTACTGACGAGAAGTGAAAAGAATCATAGATCGAGATACAGGGGAGATGTACTAGCCGCACGCCGGCTCGCCGCGGCCGCGGCGATGCTCTTATTAGCGATGGTTCTCGCCTGCAATAATTCGGATGTCGATTTCACACCACCGCCAACGCCGGCTCCCGTCCCGTTTGATGCGGATAGGGCGTTCTCTCACCTGATTGCTCAGGTCGGCTTCGGCCCGAGAGTGCCGGGCTCTCGAGGACACACTGAATGCCAGGACTATATAATGAGGCATTTGTCGGCGACAGCACGATCGATCCAGACGCAGCGTTTCGAGATCGAATGTTACGGAGATGGAATATTCGGCACGAACATACTTGCGAGTTTCGGGCGAGGCGACCTCTCGCCGATGCTGTTCGCATGCCATTGGGACACTCGTCCAGTGGCAGATAAGGACCCATTCATGGAGAACCGGCACAAGCCGATACCCGGGGCGAATGACGGAGCATCGGGAGTCGCCGTATTGCTCGAGCTAGCTACACAATTCCATGCCAATCCACCCAAGAGGGAGGTTGTCCTCGCCTTCCTGGATGCTGAGGATTCGGGCGATTATGAGAGCTGCAAGTATTGCATAGGCTCATATCAACTTGGGCAAGAATTGGATACCTATTTTCCGAACCGGCCGGTCTTCGGTGTTCTGATCGACATGATAGGTGACAAGGACCTGTCGATTCCGAAAGAGGCATATTCCTCAGCTCTTGCCCCAGACGTGGTTTCGAGGGTCTGGGGTATCGCGCGGCGTCTCGGCTACTCTCAATTCAAGGATGAACTCGGGAATCCAGTGTTTGACGACCACGTGTGGCTGAACCGCGCCGGCATTCCCACGATCGATATTATAGATTTCGACTATCCCGTCTGGCATACACTCGGAGATACTCCTGACAACTGCAGCAAGACATCACTCAAAGCGGTGGGCGATGTCCTTTACGTTCTTGCCAATGAAGATTAATCTCCAATGAGAGGAGGTCCTGCCTCTCTTCCGGTGACCTTTTCTTTGATCTAATTGGGATATTCAACCGACCTTTAATGAATAGGAGATCGTCATGTTCTCACCCCCCGATTTATTCAGTCTGACCGACTTCGAACACAATGGAATCTTCGATGGGCTCAAGTATGCCTGGGAAGCGCTTCCGAGAATCGAGGATTACATCAAATCCGTGATCAGGCCGGGAATTCACGGGGAGATCATGTCCAATGTGACCTTACTCGGGGATGTATTCATCGGTGAAGGGACGGTGGTCGAACCGGGCGCCTTCATCAATGGCCCCACGATTATAGGCAAGAACTGCCAGGTACGGCAGAATGCCTACATTCGTGGCTCGGTCCTGGTCGGGGATGGATGTGTGGTCGGTCATTCAACCGAGGTCAAGAACGCTCTATTCATGAATGCCTCGAACGCTCCGCACTTCAACTACGTGGGTGACAGCATCCTGGGCGCGGGTGCAAATCTCGGGGCGGGGACCAAGCTGTCGAATTTCAAGATCACCGTGGACAAAACAATAAAGATCAAAGTGGGAGACGAGGTCTTCGATACGGGATTGATCAAATTCGGCGCTATCCTCGGTGACGGAGTGCAGACGGGCTGCAATGCAGTTCTGAATCCGGGGACTCTTGTCGGACGAAGGTCCCAGATCTACGCCAATTCGCTGGTGCGCGGCTATATTCCGCCAAATACCATCGTGAAACTCAGGCAGAGCTTCGACTTATCCAATCTCACTTGACATGATGAGGGCTGAACTGGTGGGGCTTGTCATTTGTTGCTTTGATTGGGAGCAAGTGTCAAGAATCCACAAAGGAGAGGATTTCGGAGCGTGTTTCTAGTAGGTCTTACGGGTGGCTTCGGAAGCGGGAAAAGCACGGTTGCGAGTTATCTCGGGGAGTTGGGACTCGCCGTTGTCAGCGCGGACGATCTTGCTAGGGAGGTCTGCGAGAAGGGCGAGCCGGCCTATCTCGATATCTTGACGACCTTCGGCGATAGCGTAGTGGCCGATGACGGCAATATCGACAGAAGACGACTCGGAGATATTGTCTTCAGCGATCCGGCCTCTTTGGCACGGCTCAACAGGATCGTTCATCCACGCATAATCGAGCGAGAGCAGAGCATCCTGGCGGAGCTCGAGGCCGGCAATCCCGACGCAATAGTCATATTGGATGTTCCGCTTCTGATCGAGGCTGAAAGGCATCACTTCGTAGACTTCGTCGTGGTGGTGAACGCTCCGACGGAGCAGCGACTCGAGAGGCTCAAGAAGCGCTTCGGCGATCTTGACCGGGCGGCTCTGGAGGCTCGCATGAATCAGCAGATTCCTCTCGAGGAGAAGATAAAGCTAGCAGACTACGTGATTGAGAATGGCGGCACCTTCGAGGGCACCAA
>JAFGIT010000269.1 GCA_016929465.1 Candidatus Coatesiibacteriota bacterium
ATCGAGGTCGGCGGCAGCGCGTATCCGAGGACGCTCAATTTCGCGAAGTTCAGGGAGATCGCTGACAAGGTCGGCGCGATCGTGATGGCGGACATCGCCCATATAGCGGGGCTTGTTGTGGCTGGCGAGCATCCCAGCCCGGTTCCGCATTGCCAATTCGTGACGACCACCACCCACAAGACGCTCCGCGGGCCTCGCGGCGGGCTGATTCTCTGCACGAAGCCGGACATGAAGCTCACCAACAAGGCCGTCTTCCCAGGAATTCAGGGTGGTCCCCTGATGCACATCATCGCGGCGAAGGCCGTTGCGCTTCTAGAGGCCTCGACCGACAGCTATAAGGGCTATATCAAGCAGGTCGCAAAGAACGCCCAGGTGCTGGCAAAGACCCTACTCGACAAGGGATACAGGCTGGTCTCTGGCGGAACTGATACTCATCTGGTGCTGATCGACGTCGGCGCGAAGGGCATGACAGGCAAGGATGCCGAGGAGTGGCTCGATCTGGCGAACATTACTTGCAATAAGAACACGATCCCATTTGAAACGCAGAGCCCGTTCGTTACCAGCGGCATCCGCCTCGGGACGCCCGCGCTCACGACGCGCGGCATGAAAGAGGCCGAGATGGTCAAGGTCGGTGAGTTCGTTGCCGACGTACTCGATGCCAAGGGCGACGAGGAGGTCATGAAGAAGGTCGGCGAACAGGTGAAGGAGCTCACGTCGGGCTTCCCGCTATACGCCTATTGATTAACGACAGAAAGACGTGGGCTTGACCGTCAACGAGTCTCGGCAGGCTCTGAATTGCCGTCTTGTACTAATGGCTCATGCTTGACTGCTTTTGAGGTGCTGAGATAGCTCTTACCAATTCCATAGAGTACTAATCGCCTTTGGGCGCTCAGAGGGAGGAAATTTCTTCCCTCAATCTCGGGCCGGCAATTATTGCCGGCTCTTCTTTTTTTACCGCCGAATGGCCTTGTATAGGCAGTCTCTGCCAATATCCGGCAAGTAATTCTCACTTTGGCACGCATATTGCTTCAATAACGTGGCGTCATGGATGGCACAATGGAAATGAAATTGACCAAGGATGCACAAGTTGCCCTATAAAGGGCGGATTAGGTGATTGAAAGTGATGATTAAGGAACAGATAAGGAAGTCTGACGGGAAGAAATTTCCCCAAGCAATTGGAGAAGAGCAATGGAGATAGCAGACAATTCTGTTCTCAAAGTTCTGGAGCGAACTCTGAATGTAGCCTCGCGGCGTGCGAGTCTGGTCGCGACGAATGTCGCGAACGTCGATACTCCGGGCTACAAGGCCAAGACGTTCGACTTTGACGCCGCATTGGCGGCCTGTGGGGAAGACAGGATGGGCGGAATGGAGCCCGTAAGAACCGATCCCATGCACATCTCGTCGAACGGGCGGAGCCGGTCGACATCGGTCGCGATTAACGAGGCCACCGATTCGTCTCCCGGGCGATATGACGGCAACACGGTGAATGTCGAGAGTGAAATGGCGGACCTTCTGGAGGCCGAACTCATGTTCTCTGCCTCGTCTAGGCTGGCCCTCAAGAAAATCGAAATGCTGAAGTCGGCGATTTCATAAGGGGATTTAGGAAATGAGTATCTTTGACATATTAGATATAGGCAGCTCTGGGCTCGCGGCGCAACGACTTCGGCAGGAGATCATCTCCTCCAACATCGCGAACGCTTCGACGACCCGCACGCCAGACGGCGGTCCTTACGTAAGGAAAGACGTAGTCTTCCAGACGTCGAATGCCACCGCCAAATTTGGTGAGATATTTTCATCGCTCGTGGATGACGGTCTCAGGGGCGTCAGAGTGTCCGAGGTCATCGAGGATGAGAGCCCCGGCCAGAAGCGCTTCCAGCCAAATCATCCGGACGCCGATGCCGAGGGCTATGTTCTCTTCCCAAATGTGAATCCGATCTCTGAGATGGTGAACATGGTCGAGGCGACCCGGTCCTACGAGGCGAACCTCTCGGTGATGAACGCCTCGAAGTCGATGGCGATCAAGGCGATAGACCTCGGTAGGTAAGAAGGAGATAGATGATGATTGACATGAAGATTCAGCCATTTGGGCCAGATGCGATTGGCCAGGGCGAGAAGAAAGAGCAGCAGCGAGCGAACCAGACCGGGAAGGGGTCGTTTGGTGAGTTCTTGAAGCAATCCATAAAGGAAGTGAATGAGCTGCAGAATGAGGCGGACAAATCGATCACCGATTTCGCAACAGGCGAAAACAAGAATATACACGAGGTGATGATGTCCGTTCAGAAGGCAGATCTGAGCTTCAAGCTGATGCAGCAGATTCGTAACAAGTTAGTTGACGCATACAAAGAAGTAATGCGAACGGGTATATGAAACATCTGATCAAATGTCGGGGATGAACTAATGGCAGATGTAGTTCCAGGGACGGAAGAGGAAAAGACTCTCAGCGAAGCAGCGGAAGGGCTTCCGAGAGAAACTAAGAAGGACTATCTGAACCAGATGCGCCGCATGGCGGAGGGGCTCTCTCGAGTGCAGAAGATAAGCCTCGGCGGGATTGCAGCGCTGATCATGTTGAGCATCATCGGGCTGGTTCTCTGGAGCGGTGGTACCGAGTACGACCTGCTCTTTGGCGATTTGGATCCTGAGGATGCGGCGCAGATAGTCGAGCAGTTGAAGGAGCAGAAGGTCCCATACAAGATTGCGGCCGGAGGGACACGCATTGAGGTTGAGCGTGGGAAGGCCAGGGACTTGCGGCTCTCATTTATAGGACAGGGCTTGCCGAGTGGCGGCAAGGGCAAGGGATTCGAGCTCTTCGACGAGCTGAAGCTGGGCGCGACCGACTTCGTCGAGAATCTCAACTATCGCCGCGCGCTGGAGGGCGAACTGGCCCGGACAATCGTCCGGTTCAGGGAGGTCGCCCAAGCTCGCGTGCACCTCGTAATACCAAAACGTTCTCTCTACTGGGAGAAGCAGGAGGATCCGACCGCGTCCGTGTGGCTCAGGCTCAAGGGTGGCGCGGGACTCGATCGCGGTCAGGTCAGGGCTGTGGTTCACCTGGTCTCGGGTGCTGTTCAAGGGCTATCGGCGAGCAATATCACGGTGGTCGACTCGCTTGGGCACATTCTTACCGAGCCGGAGCAGCCCCAGGCGACAGGCCTCACACAGGCTCAGATGCAGCTCCGCAAAGAAGCGGAGAAGGGCTTTGAAAGCAAGATAGTCTCCCTGCTTTCACCCATAATCGGCGCAAACAAAGTCAAGGCGAAGGTCTCGATAACGATGGACTTCGTCGAGTCGAAACAGGAGCAGGAGAGCTTCGATCCGACCGAGCAGGTCCTGAGAAGCGAGCAAGACCTGAGTGAGGAATCAGGAACGCCGAAGCAGGTGGGTGGCGTGCCCGGAACTCAGTCCAATCTTGGCGAAGGGCAGGCAGGCGCAGCCGACGGCAAAGAGGACAATTACTTCAAGCGAGTTCAGCGAACTCGCAATTTCGAAATCGGAAGGACACTCCGAACTACCATCGAGCATCCCGGTGACATAACCAGGATCTCGGCAGCAGTAATCCTTGATGACAAAGCCGTCATCACAGAGGAGAACGGCGAACGCAAGGTCGAATATGAGCCGCTCCCAGCCGCGGTTGTCGCGAAGTGCGATGAGATCGTAAAGAAAGCGATTGGCTTCTCGAAGGACCGCGGGGATACGGTTGTGGTGGAAAACCTCTCGTTTGACCGGCACGGCGAGGAGGAGGAACGACTTGCTGCGGAAGAGAGCGAGCGTGGCTTGTTCTGGAGCAATGTTATGGCAGCCACTCGCACACCTCTTATTATCATATCACTGATGTTGGTCTTCATTTTAGTAATCAGACCGCTTGTGAAGGGGCTTGTTGTCCGCAACCAGCCAGCCCTGGTACCCGCAGCGGCTGCCGCGAACATCGCTGGCGAAGCAGGCGCTGAGGGACTACCGGTAGGGCAGGAAGAAGGCGCAG
Source organism: Candidatus Coatesiibacteriota bacterium (assembly GCA_016929465.1). Classification (GTDB taxonomy): domain Bacteria; phylum B130-G9; class B130-G9; order B130-G9; family B130-G9; genus JAFGIT01. Next base: position 3,977 of record JAFGIT010000269.1, read on the forward strand.
GGCTTTCTCTCGAAGGGAAGACGGTCGAGGAGATCGAGGCAGAGATACTCGCCGGCACGGTTCCCATGGACCGCGTTAGCAAGCGTGACATTCTCTCGAAGCGTATTTCCCAGATCATCGACTCGGATATGGAGAATGCGATCAGGATGCTCAGAACCTGGATGACTAACGGAAGCTAGGAGAGGAGATTAGGAGATGGCAGTGCAATCAACAGCCGGAGTATGCAAGGTCGCCAAGCTCTTAGTCCTTCTGGGTGAAGAGCCAACAACAAAGGTATTCAAGAATCTGGAGTATGACGAGGTCCAGGATATCACGAAGGAGATATCTCTCGCGAGCTCGATTGACAAAGACGAGGCGGAACGCCTGCTCGAAGAATTCTACAACATGTACATGGCGCAGGAATATATCGCCAAGGGCGGCATAGAATATGCAAAGAAGGTGCTGTCCAAATCGATGCCCCCTGACGAGGCCAGACGCATCATCGATAGGCTAACAAAGACCCTCAAATCAACGAGCAGGTTTGCCACCCTGCGAAAGGTGGACCCCCTGCAGCTTTCGAAGATAATTCAGAATGAGCACCCTCAGACGGTAGCATTGATAATCGGGCATCTTGATCCCACGCAGGCCGCAGACCTTCTGGGGTCTCTCCCCGAAGAGCTGAGATCGGACGTGACGCTGCGTCTCGCGGCACTCGAGGAGATCTCACCCGATGTGCTCTCCAAGATCGCGTCCGTCTTGGATGAGAAGATCGAATCGCTCTCCGGTCTTCAGACAGAGGAAGTCGGTGGCGTTCGAATGGTGGCTGAGATCCTGAACCGGATGGACAGGAGTACCGGCAGAGCAGTGCTGGAGCTGGTCGAAAGCAATAATCCGGAACTCGCGGCATCAATCCGCGATCTGATGTTCGTCTTCGACGACATCCTCCTTCTGGACGACATGGGCATCCGGGAAATTCTGAAGAACGTGGATCGCAAGGTGCTGACAATGGCGCTCAAGGGGACCACGGAGGAGATGAAGGAGAAGTTCATGCGTAACATGTCCGAGCGTGCACAGCAGCTTCTCGTCGAGGAAATGGACTATCTGGGGCCGGTGCGACTGAAGGACGTCGAAATCGCACAGCGCGAGATGGTCGAGATTGTGCGCGGGCTCGAGGAAGAACAGGTTATATCGCTTGGTGGCGGAGGAGATGAGCTCGTTGTCTAATCTAGTCAAAGCAGCCAAAGCAAGGGATACTTACTGCGTCAATTTCGACTTCGAGAGCTTCATAGTCTCGTTGAACAATGGGATTGAGGACATGAAGACCTCCGATATCGAGAAGTTCGAGCCCGAACTAGTGCATGTATCTAGTGAAAGCAACCAAAGAGCCGCAGACGAGTTGATCCAGGCGGCCGAGAAACGCGCAAGTGAGATCGTCAATGATGCGCAGGCCAGGGCCTCCAAGATGCTGAATGAGGCCAAGGCCCAGGGCATTAAGCTCGGCAAGGATGAAGGCTCTCGACACGCGAGGGAAGAAGCACTCAGCGTTGCCAGGCAGGAAGTCGCCGCCACTGTGGCCGCGATGCAGAGAGCAGCGCAAGAGCTGAGCAAGGTCCGGGAAAAAGTTCTCAACGAGAGTGATACTGAGATGCTGAGCCTCGTTCTGGGTGTGACGCGCCTCATTCTCTCTCGCGAGATAAAGACAGACAAAACACTCATACTGGAGCAGATCCGCCGCGCGGCCAGGATACTCGGAGAGGCTGATGAGATCGTTGTGAAGCTCCATCCACTCGATCTCAAGACCGCACAGAATAGTGTGGATTCTCTCATCCCAGACGGGAAGTCGATGAGGATATCTCTCATCGCTGATAAGAGCATCGAACAAGGCGGTTGCATGGTCGAATGCGACAGGGGCTCTGTTGATGCGCGGATATCGACCCAGCTAGGTCGCATCGAGGCCGCATTCAACGAGGTCATGAGCTCAGCTGGTGAGGAAGCACCCAAGCCCAAGGCAAACGGGGAGGACAATGATGTTTAGTTCTCGCCTGCTTCTCGAAAAGGCCTGCCGCGTCGGACCGCTGGATGTTTCCGGCGTCGTGAATAAGGTCGTTGGCCTCGTGGTTGAATCGTCCGGTCCTCCGGCAGCTGTTGGCGACCTATGTCTCATTCGTGGGGCGCACTCGAATGTAATGACCGAAGTGGTCGGTCTGCGTGAGGAGAAGGTGCTTTCGATGGCGCTCGAGGACATGCACGGCATCAAGACCGGCGCCAAGATAGAGCTGCTCGGAGAGCGAGCGGGCGTGCCTGTGGGCTTCGGTCTTCTCGGTAGAGTGCTGAATGGCAAGTGTGAACCTATTGATGAGAAGGGCCCAATAACAGGTGCGGAGGATACATATCCGCTTCGCCGCCAGGGACTCGATCCGCTCAAGAGGGGCAATATAACCGAGCCTATCGCGACGGGTGTCAAATCGATCGACGCACTTGTTACGGTCGGCAAGGGTCAGCGAATGGGGATCTTCTCGGGTAGCGGCGTTGGCAAGAGCATCCTGCTCGGGATGATTGCGAGGAATACTGCTGCGGACGTCAACGTCATCGCTCTCGTCGGGGAGCGCGGCCGTGAGGTTCGGGAGTTCCTCGAGAGAGACCTCGGAGAGGAGGGGCTGAAGCGAACGGTTGCTTTTGTCTCCACCTCCGACACTCCGGCTCCGCTCAAGATGCGTGCAGCATTCGCGGCGACCAGTGTTGCGGAGTTCTTCCGCGATCTCGGCCTCGATGTGATGCTTATGATGGATTCGGTAACACGTCTCGCGATGGCACAGAGAGAGATTGGCCTCTCCGCCGGTGAGCCCCCCTCGACTCGCGGCTATCCGCCGTCCGTATTCGGGATGCTCCCGATGGTATTCGAGCGAGCCGGCAAACGAGAGGGGAAGGGAAGCATAACCGGTCTTTATACTGTCCTGGTCGAAGGAGATGATCTCGACGAGCCGGTCTCTGACCATTGCAGATCGATTCTCGATGGGCACGTAGTGCTCTCCCGGAAGCTCGCCAACAGGGGCCATTATCCCGCGGTGGACATTTTGCCTTCACGAAGTCGAGTTGTGGGAAGCGTGTCCTCCAAGGACCACATCTCGGCAGCATCGGCATTCAGAAGAGTTGTCGCGATGCACCGCGACAATGAGGACCTAATAAATATTGGGGCATACAAAAAAGGCAGCAATGCACTAATCGATTACGCAATTGATAAGACAGCCAAATTCAACCGGTTTCTCTGCCAGGAGCCGGACGAGAAAGCGGAGTTTTCTGCCACGGTGGAGTCCTTGAGGCTCTTGGTTGCAGACGCTCCGGATAATTAGGGGATGGGACCAAAATGAGGGCATTCAGATTCAGACTTGAGAGGGTTCTCCAATTGCGGAAGCAAATGGAAGACGAGAAGCGGCGAGAGCTCAGCATCATGCTATTCGATCTCAGACAACTGGAAGCAAAGCTTCATTCTCTGGAGCACGATCTCGAGTCGTGCAAGCAGCAGATGACAGCCGACCTCGAGAAGCAATCGCTTTCGATGGCTCGCATAGAGGTCTTTGCCTCATTCATCAAGCGCACCGCGTCGGCGATAGATGCACAGAAAAACCTGATACATGAGCTCCACAAGAGGATCGAAGCGAAGCGAGAAGAACTCCTATTGGCGATCAAGGAGCGAAGGGCCATTGAGAGCGTGAAGGCCAAGCGGCTCGCGGAGCACGAAATGGCGGCATCAAGGTATGAGATGAAATTCATCGATGAAGTCGCCGCGACCATGCGAATCAACCAAGGCCAACTCGAGAGGTGCTAGTGATTATGAACGCAAGAAATAGAGGATATTTGGCGGGCTTGCTCGCGCTCCTTTTGACCTTCGTCATGGTCCATTCTGTGGGCTTCTGCGATAACAAGAGCCGCCTGGACAGCATCAAGGGATGGCTGAAGAAAGGCCCGAAGCAGACGGGGATCGAGTACTCATCGGACAAGCGTGCAGTTGAGGCAATGCTCCAGGCGCTTCGACTCCGAGAAGAGGAGCTGCAGAAAAGAGAAATGGAACTCGAGGTCTCACGCAAGTCTCTGCTGGAACTTCAAGAGCAGCTCAAGGAGCAGATGGAGACGATAAAGAAGGCTCAAGCCGAGGTAAAGCAATTGCTTAGCAAGGCTGATGCCGAGAAGCAGGAACGTCTGGATAGCCTCATCTCCCTCTACGGGACGATGAACGCACAAAGCGCAGCGTCGGCATTGCTCGAGCTCAACGATAAGGATCCCGAACTCGTGGCTGCGGTGTTCCAGGCGCTTAACAAGAAGCGCGCGGCAATCATACTGGACTCAATCACTGAGAAGTCTCCTGCCACCGCGGCGGAGATAACCATGCGAATTGGGCGAAACAGATAGGCTTAATAGAAACCATGGGCGTAATGAACGAAGAATCCGCTGTTAAGCTCATCGCCAGGATGCTGGCGAATACGAGACGTGGCGCTGAGGGAACGTCCGATACCGACGCGCGTTCTCAAGCTCTGTCGAAGCGATTCATGAGCGTCTTGAAGAGACAACTAACAGAAGCCGGCGTCTCGATGGAGGACCCGAAGCGGGCGAGTTCATTCGCAGGGAAAGGGCAATCATCCAAGCTGGAGCCATCGGAGGGGCAGCGAAATGAGCGCCGCTCCGAAAGGGCAATTGATGACGGCAATCCGCATGTCGCTGCCGTTGCACAGGTCGTAAGCGAAGAGAAGCCCGAGAGAATCGCCGCAATCCAGAGAGAGAATGTGACGTTCGACAATACGCGACATAGGGCGATAACGACCGAGGGAGCACGAATCGAGCGCAAGGTTGTGGAGGATAGTACCCAGGGCCAATCTTCCATTGAAAAGAGCACCTCAGACACTCGCCCGGCCAGCACAAAGGCTCTTCAATGGCGGGAATTGGTGCGGGGAATTGCCCGCCGGAACTCTACCGCTGCACAATCCGACCTGTCCGTGAGGGAGAGCGCGAACGCAGAAAGCCCTGATAGGACTGCACGGCTGGGGAACTCCAAGAGAGCGAGCCAACGTCTTGGCAACCGCCCCTCCACGAATAGAGGCGGATTGCGGGTTGTGTCCCATTTCGGGGCATCTATCGAAGGCGAACCGGCCAATCGTGTGGAATCGATGAAGTCGGAGGGCACGCCGAGCCTCGGTAAATCGAAGGACGGAATCACGCATTCTGCCGACAGGTTCTTCAAGAGAACTATATTGAGCCAGGGAAGCTCGACGGAGAGATTGGCAGCAAAGGGAGTGGAGATTCCCGCGGCGAGCAACGCCAGGCCTTTGCGGGATCATAAGGGACTGAACGTCGAGAATCCGACCAGGCCACGCGCGACCAATGCAGGGACAAAGGCTGCCCGAATCCGACCAGCGACTCGATCCGCCATCAATCCGCGGTCGAACGGATCCTCCCATTCGAGCAAAGCTGCGCTCCCAATGAAGATGATGGCGAGGGCCGAAGCCGCTCAGAATAAACCGGTCGTAATAGAAGGGTCCCAAAAGACCAGCAATAATATCATCACAAAGGCATCCGTTGGCATCGAGCGACGAGTTCTAACGAACGAGGGCTTCACACAACCTCAAGAAAGGCCCTCAATAAGTCGCTCAAATAGCTACCTCCCGGAAAAAAGCAATGCGACCAGGCGTTGGCTACCCAGTAAAGCTCATCGCTTCTGGGGCAGGAGTGAATCGCATCATCCCTCCTTCCGCGCTCTTGGTCACCCACGAAGAGGCGACGGCGAGACGAGTGGTCTTAGGTCGTCTGGTCGCATTCCCTCGCTTTCGAGGGAGCTCCGGGCAGAGTTCGAGATGGTTCGGCAAGAACCGAAAGGCCAGGTTCCCATGACTGAGTTTGTCCACCACTCACGAGTCGCGGCAAAGGGCGCTCAATCATCCAAGGCAGTGCTCATCGAGCGAGCGAACGTGGATATCGCGACAGCCTCGAAGAAAGAGACCAAAAGCGCCGCTTCGAGCATTAAGGCAAATCGGGCGAAGCTCGGAATCTCCGACCGCCGGTTGGCTTTCGATCCTGCGCGGACCTTGAGAACCAAGGCCATTATGGCTCAGGCGAAATCTAGCGCGAATCGCCTCCAACCTGAGCACTCCAGGGAAGCTGCGGCGGAAAAAAGGACCATTTTGGGCAGCGCCGCCAGGACGGAATCGAAAGCAGGAATCGTGGATCTCGATGCGGCCAGGGTGAAGCAGATGAGACGCGCGGGAGAAAAGAGCGAGCTGCGATTGAGCCGCCCGACGGAGCGCACGCTCCTCGACAGGCATGGCATCGGAGAGGTCAACGACCGGTCCGATAAAGGCAGCGTCAAGCAGCCGTCATCGGGCGCGAATGAACGGAATACTAAATCATCCCCGAGGTCGAATGCTCGGACCTCTATGAACGAGACCGGTCCGGCGCCACGGGCAGAGCTGAATGCTCGCGCTGAGGTGTCGAAGGCCATATCAAAAGCGACCGGGACAGATGATGCACGAGCCCCACGTGTGGTGGAAAAGGCTCTTCGGAGCCAGGGAACTCACTCGACCGACAACTGGAAGGGATTTGCCGAGTCCTCTAACCGCCCTGACCGGAGAGAAGGAATGCCGGAATTGAGCTCGGCCGGAAGAGGCCGGCCGACGGAGAGGACCGCGGGAGACCCATTTACGAGACCTGGAAAAGCAGAGACGCCGTCCATCATGGCACGGAGTTTTACAGAGACCGTGCGAAAGCCTATTCTTCGCGCAAAGTCGAATGCTCAAGAGAATACGGCGAGCGCGAGCGCGAAAGCGGAGGAACTGACCTCCGTTAGCAGAGCATCATCTTCGAGTAACTCAAAGAGCACGGTTACGCACAAGCCAGAGGGCAAGAAAGCAGCACTCAATCGGAATACTGCATCGCAGTCCCCACAGTCAGAAACGCACAAAACTGCTCCTGAAGTGAAGTCGCACCCCGAGTCTGCGCTCAAAGCCGATCGTGCTGTTCGTTCAGGTGAGAACGGTGAGGATAGCGCATCGATCCGTACGTCGGATGTGGCCCTGGGTGAAGAAAAAGCCCAAATCAGGGCCAATGGG
>JAFGIT010000270.1 GCA_016929465.1 Candidatus Coatesiibacteriota bacterium
ACCCCACTATCCTGTCATCAAAATCCAGAAATCCACCACCGGTTGACCTACAAATCAACCATTTCACATCCTCTTGCGGAACTGCTGGTCTCAAGCCGTTTCGCTTGTCTTCCGTCCGCCTCTATGCTAGAGTTGCAGCTAAATTGTGCAATCATAAATCCGAATTCAGGAGAAGGCGGGGCGGATCATGGTCTTTGGGAGCGGGAAGAAAACTATGCAGAGGGAGCTTAGAGCCAAGCTCGAGGGTATTTTGTCCATTTTGGATGGTCTAGCTCCTGCGAGAGTCCATGAAGAAAAGGACTCGGCCACTGAGGGTCGAGATGAAGCCGTCCCCGAGAATCTCGGTGAGAGCCTCTCGGCGTTGAAGTTGCTTGGGGATTCCCGACAAACCCTCAATGAGATGGGCTCCGCATGCGACAGACTGCTGTCAGAGTACGAGGAATTCGTGGGCAATTGCCAGGATGACGATAAGCTCACAAAGGACGAGAAATACCAGATGGCTGCTGATTTCTTTTCTTTTCTTGTTGGTGAGAGCGCAAAGAATCACAAGAAGGCCGGCTTGGTAGAGAAGGACCTCGGGAAGATCTCAGAGCTGCTTCGGGGCCAAGGGGAGAGCACTGGCCGGGAATTCGATGCGAAGCCAGATATCGCCAAGGAGGTCAAGAAGGCACGCCAGGCGGTAATGGAGCTCGCAGCATACCTTTCTGTCGATATGACCGGACCTTCGGACTAGCGAAGGCGCCCGTCGCTCAGGCGCGTTTTGCGGTCTCACATCTCAAGTACTGCCACAGGGATGAAAGCCAGGAAGTTTCTCGTAATCAAACTCGGAGCAATCGGCGACGTTGTCCATGCGATCCCTGCGGTCGCCCTGCTTCGACAGATATACCCCGACTCGACCATAGACTGGTTGATAGAGAAGAAGTCCGCCTCGGTTCTGCGGGGCAATCCCTACATAAGCTCCAGCATAGTCATCGATACTAAGCGTTGGCGCCGCGAGTTGTTCCGGCACCCGATCAGGGTGATCATGGAGGTCCGTGGCGTATTGGACCGCCTCAAGCGGGCGAGGTATGACGTTGCCATCGACCTGCAGGGGCTGATTAAGAGCAGCCTCCTTGCCTGGGCATCCAAGTCCAGGCTGCGATTCGGCTATCCAAGTCGCGAGTGCAGAGAGGGATTGAGCGCAAGATTGACCAACCGCAAGTGCTGGCACGCCATCGAGAAGGACCATGTCGTCGAGAAGCATGGCTCCATGGTCGCCGCGATCGCTGAGGAACTGGGGGACATGAAGCCTGGCTCCGCGCTCCCGCTGCTCAGTGATTTGATGCCCCTGCTCCCTATCGAGAAGGCTGCACGCGATGCCTTCCGAGAATACCTCAGTGAGAAGGGTTTCAGGAGAGGGGAGAAGCTCATAGGCGTCAATCCCTGCGCAGCCTGGACGACCAAGCGCTGGCCCCCAGCTAATTTCGCCCGAATGATCGACGCAGTTCGAGATGCGGGTGTTGGCGCCAAGGCGAGGTTCGTCTTGTTATATGGGCCCAACGAACGAGATGCAGCCCTTGAGGTGCTCTCCCATCTTAGCGACCACGAAACCGACCGAGTGTTTCTCGCCCCGCCCTCGGATATCCCGCTCCTATGCGCGATTCTGGCCGCCTGTGACCTGGTCGTATCGGGGGATACTTCTGTGCTTCACATAGCCGCGGCGCTAAAGACTCCGACTGTGGCCCTGTTCGGGCCATCGGACCCAAAGCGGAATGGCCCCTATGGCAACCGCTCAATAGTCCTCCAGCACATTATGGCCTGCGGCCCTTGCTACAAGCGCCAATGCAACGACATGGCGTGCATCAAGAATATTTCACCGCGCAAAGCCGCGGAGGCTGTGCTTCAGATTCTCGGCTGAGTTTGAAATAATCAACTGCCCCGAAAGGGCCGAAGCCGCTAATCGCTACAGCATCTCACGCCAGAACCGAATCTGCCTCTCTCGAGGTCGTATGCAGCGCGGAATGAGCAGCGTGTGGCCAGGCTCCCGTGGAACCACGCACCACCTCTTATCACTTTGCTGCTGCCTACAACCGGCCCCGTCGGATTCTCGGTTGGCGAAGAACCATAGTAGTCCGCACCATAGAAATCACTCACCCACTCCCAGACGTTGCCGCTCATGTCGAATACCCCATACTCATTACGACAGCGGCTGCGTGCGCCAGACGCCCCGGGCTCGCCTTCGTTATAGCCCGCCTCGGTCCAGCACTTCACGCCATCGTAATAATCGTTGTAGGTGAATATCGTGCCCAGGGGCCCCTTGCACGCCTTTTCCCATTCCGCCTCGCTGCAGAGCCGCTTGCCCTGTTGAGTGCACATGGACTCCGCCTCTACCCAGCTGACGCCCTCATCCGGTAGCTGCCCGACCACGTTTGGATACTCGTAGATGTCTATGCAATATGAATCGACATATACGCTGTGCAATGGATATTCGTCGATGTAACCCACCCCGGAATTGTCTCCCATCGTGAATGTCCCTGCAGGAATACGCTTCATTCCCGAGAGACAACCTTGAGATTCCGAAGAGACTTCGAAATAGGCGAAGCTTATGGTCTGGATGATCTCGCTCGTGCCAGCCGCAGTAAAGGCCGTCGCAAAGGCGAAGGTCCCCTCCGATAGGATTGGCGG
>JAFGIT010000271.1 GCA_016929465.1 Candidatus Coatesiibacteriota bacterium
ACGTGGCGAGGGAACGACTCAGGTCGCTCCACGAGAAATATCACCCAAGAGGGTAATATCCGACCACGGCGTTGGGAGAACGCCTCGGGATCGTATTGCGATAATCCCGTCCATAGGGTCCATTCATGTCCATCCTTGCCAGGGGCACAAAAAAAAGCGCCTCAGTTTCCTGAGGCGCTTTGAGGGGGCTCTAAATTTTGGTGAGAATTAATCTCACATATCAGATACAGGCTCTAAACGATTAGTCTCCTGTCTCGCCATGTCCGAGATAGTAAACTCTCATCGCGTCCGAATAGGACTGGGTTCCTGAGTAGCGCCATGTTGTGCCGATCAGGATTTCATTCATCGCATCCGTCAGCTCATCGCTGCCATCGCCCACGACGATCTCAACACTACCGCGGCGATAGAGGGGATCGCCGGCTATCGTGCTCGACAGGAGGGTGGCGAGGTCAAAGACCAGCGTCTGGTGAGGAGGTATGCAGACCTCGTCGTATTCCGTAATGATGTTTGCCGCGCTTGGATAGTCGGTGCCCTGATATTGCGTTCCAGGCCACTCATACGCATTGAGCACTATCTCCGCGTCATAGCAGCATGACGGGTTGAATATGGCGATCTTGGTGCTGTAATTGTCCGCCTGAGCGACGGTGTAGTAATTGCATGACAGGAGAGCGTGATCAGGCTCTTCTACATTCGGCCACATCTCGTAGTATTCTGCAGGACTTGCCGGATTTCCGAGTAGATTTACGGAGCTCGCATGGATCCCGGTCGTGATCCCCTTCATGTGCGCCATATATCCATAGAGGTTCGGATTTGACACTTCGACGGTACCGATTAGGTTGATCAGAGCGCCGGGGTCGCCAGTGTCTCTGTCGGCAACGTCTCGCAGGTTAAGGACGTAAACACCGTGCGCTGGAATATTGATGCACATCGAAGCCTTGGCAATGATGAGACCAGCTTTCGGGCCATTGGAGAAGCTCGTTACCGTGCCTTGCTGCTCATTGAAGCCGAACGAATAATCGGACTCATAGAACTTGACCGATGTGGTCTGAGTATAATCGCTCGCGTTCTTGAGAACGAGCCAAGTCGTCTCATCGAGCTCGGTCAGGTCGAAGTAGACGCCCCAGAGCCTGTCACCCCAGCAGAGGCTACCGGTTCCTCTGTAGCTGAGTATCAGGTTGCCCATATACATGGCATCGGTGACATCCCAGCCTTCTTCCTGGCAGTCGCCAGTGTCGGCGATGTCAACAGGCCACCAAAGCTCCTCGCTGCCCGCTCCTGACTCATCGATGTCACCATCTGCATTCTCGTCGTCTATATAGCAGACGGCGAAACCGAGGGTCGATCCGAGAGGTGTCGCGCAGCCGAGATATTCTATCGGAACTCTCATCTGGAAATGCCAGCGACCGGTCTTACGGGCATCACCTTCCACCGCCATATTGGGCGCAAAGCCTGCCGCATAATCGATGCCAGCGCTGACCTCGAAGTAGTTCGGCCAGCATGGCGGGTACTGCCCACCAGCGTTCTTGTCCCAATTTCCCGTGCAGTGCCCACTTCTCTGGGCAACCACAGCACCTGTATCATCTATATCAAAGGAGACCATGAACGCGCTGTCAGTAATGAAGTGTGCATCGCCTGCATCGGTATAGTGGTCAGGATCAAAATAGAATTCGATGCTGCTATCTGCCGTGCTGGCAACCGGGGCCTTGTCGAGTTCGAGGGCAATAAAGAGATAGGTCTCGTCATTCATTGCCCAGATCGTTCCGGTGTAATGGTCGTTGGCCTCGTAGCCAACAAAGGATATCTCCTGGCCTGCGGTTCTGCCCTGGTCTGCATCGAGCCAGGCAGTGCCATCGAGGCTGAAAGGCCAGTCAATAACAGCTGGATTGCTATCATAATTCGGATCAGTTACCGGAAGGGTCATGTCGCCCTCTTCTGGGATCGATCCTTCCTGTCCGGTGTTATTGCTACGCGGGGCGTAGGTTGTGCCCCAAATACACTCGATGGGGAACATCCCGCCGTGCTTCACCTCAATATCATCTTTGACTACGGTCTTGGCAGCACAGATATTGGCCTCGTCAAGGACCGAATTCGAGCGCGAGATCGTCGGCTCGAAGATATGCCCGGCCAGACCCAATCCAGCCATCGCAATAATCGCAACACAGGCAACCAGAACAACAGTTGCTCTCTTCATTAAGAGCCCTCCTCAAGTTTTCAAAAATGACGTTACGCTGCTGCTCGCTCCGCTAAAGACAAGCATCAGGTGAAGTATTAATCAGACTGCCCAATTCAGCCAACAGCCAGATTAGCCTATCTATACAATACCTGTCAATAGCTTTTCTGATTAACGCAACATGTTCCTTCAGGACAAGAAATACCATACCCCAGAGCTATCAAACAAGTGCTAATAATACTGAATAGCTTCGATAAAGCAACCCCAAAATCAGCCCTCAGAATTCGACTCTGAAGACTGCCTATTGCCTCCTGCGAGCGCCCTCAGAAGATCGAGCGCAGATACGATCCCGACAAGCTTCCCGTCATTGACGACCGGAATGCGGTGAATGCTCTTCTCAGAGAGCATCAACGCAAGTTCCGAGACGCTTGTATCCTCCGTCGCGGAGACAACTCGCTTCGTCATAATGTCCTCGACCCAGCGCGGAGACCTCCGGTGTCTGAGCACTCCGCCGCCCTCAGATGAGGCACAGAATAGGTCGAAAATATCGTCATAGCTCGCGTTGCCAACCTGCGATGCTAGTTGGGAGAAGAGAATGTCTGTCTGCGAGACAATCCCAACAATGCGGTCGTCCTCGTCCACCACGGGAGCGCCGGTTATATGGTGCTCCTCGAGTATCCTGCCCAGTGCTTTCAAGGAGGTGGACGGCAACACCGTGACTACTTCGCGAGTCATCACATCCCTGGCCTTCAATTCCCTTGCGGCCAATCCCAATTGCTCACTCAACCCTCGCTCCCAGCACCTTCACAAAATGATTCATTGCCCACTCATGGGAGTCCTTATCGAATGAACCCACGCAGTTCTTAGGGACAATAACATCATAGCCCCTGACTCTCAATCCGGCCACGGCGTAGAGGACGCAGATATCTGTGCACACTCCGACAACATAAACCCTGTCGGGCGACAATTCCTGCATAATCTCCGAGAGCTCGTTGCCGTAGAAGACATCGAAGGTGCGTTTCTTTATGATGAGGCCAGGGAGTCTCTCGAATTGCGGAAGAATGCGCGATTCGGACGTGCCCTCGACGCAATGGGGCGGGAACATCTTGAATTCAGGATCATCCACTCTATGGCTGTCGCAGACGAAGATCCTGGTTGCCTCGGGCTTCGAGATCAGAAGCGACACCACATTGGGAACGATCGATTTCACCTCATCGCCGCAATAAAGCGGACAGCCTGGCTCGAAGAAGCCGCCTATCAGATCTACAAGCACAATCGCTTCTTTCACATCACCCATCGACGCACCATCCCCATTCCCTTTAATTCAATGAAGATTTGACTCTATCAAAATAAGCCGAGAAGGTCCAGAAGTCAAAGGCGTCAAGACTGGAGTCGATCATGCGGCCCGCCCCAAGGAATGGGATTCTTTCAGCAGGTCGCGCGAGAAAGAAGCGGTCAGGATGCGAGCCTACATGCCAAGCCGCCTTCTTGCCTCATCAGCAAACTCACCATTCGGATCGTGCTCGAGATAAAGCCGCCAGTTCTCGTTCGCGTCGGACCGGCGACCCATGCGGTCCAATAATATAGCGTATCCTCTATATGCCTTGGGAAATTGAGGATTCAGGATGTGTCGATACTGGGCCTGCGCCTCGTCGAGATATCCGAGCTCGGTGCAGACCATGCCCAGCTCATAGGATATCTCGACCCTTCTCTCGCCGCCGAGACCACCTTTCAGCGCCTTTCGGAATTCGATTCTGGCATCCTCCAACAGGTCCAGTTCCCAGAAGCACTCGCCGGCGGCAGCCACTACCTCATAGAGGGGTCCCAATTTCGCCTTGGCCGCGGCCAGGGCTGCCTGCGAGTTGCCGTCATCTCCCATCTCGAGATATATCTCGCTGATGCAGTAGCGTGCAAAAGCCTCCCACTTGTCCGCTGAGGTAAGCTCTCCTGCCTTATTGAATGCGGCAATGGCGCCCTGCCTGTCACCGTTGCTCCAGAGGTCCATCGCGTAGTTGAAGGCCACTCTGCCCTCCGGATTTAGATGATCGGCCTCATGGAAACAGCCAATCATGATGCAGACGACGAAGAACAGCATAGTCTTCGACGCCAGGCCTCTAATCCAAATTTTCTTCATATCTCTACTCCCAGTCGTTGCAGCTCTTGCACAAAGGTATTCTGTCGAGATCGCCGCTGAGGTAGGCATTGCGATATTCGGAGAGTTTCCGTCCGCGCCACATCTCAATCAACCTCTCACTATTTATATTGCCCAGCGAGAGGTGAAAGTCAAAATCGAGGCAGCATGGCGTGACCTCCCCATCAACATTGATCGTCAATGATCTCCACAGATGCCTGCAGGCAAGTGGCCGCTTCTCACCCTTTCTCCGCGCGTTGACGCCAGCGGAACCGGCCCCGGTCCATGAAATGGCGCTGTTGACTCCAATGCCGTCGCCCTCCGCGAGCATCCTACCCCATCTGTCTCGAAGAAGATCCAACACCAATTGCTTATCGCCAAGAGCGACACCTCTCAATAACAAGCTGGGCGAAGTGACACCCATCGCAACCCGCTGCTCCAGAAGGTCGCTGATGTTCCTGTCCAGTTGGTCGAAATCGCCCCCAACGCGTATCCTCTCATAGTCATCCTTCAATCCCGTCTCAACGCTTATGATGATCCCGTCGGCAAGTCTATCCCTGATTATCTCTCGGGACATCTCCTTCCTGAGCAACGTCCCGTTGGTGATTAGCACTATTCGATTAGGAATAGCAGACCTCGCATAGCGCATGACCTCTAGGAATTTGGGATGCACCAAGGACTCGCCGAAGCCCTGAGGCAGAAACAGCGACTTCGGGAATTCTCCGATTTGATCGATCCAGCGCTTCGCATTCTCGAGGCTCATCAGACCCTTCGGCCGCCTCATCCGCTTTCTGAAGCACATGACACAGCTGAGATTGCAGATGTTGGTCAGCTCCAATGCAATCTCTTCCGGCTGCCGAATCAGGCGGCCAATGGGGAAGACTCTCAACCTCGGATCGATTGCAGCCCGTAAGAGAGCGCGGTCGAATAGAGTCCGATTTTTCATGGGCCTCCTCGCGTTGTGTCCGGATTAGAACAGCTATACATTCCAGTATGATAATAGCGTTCGGCTATCGGTGCTTCAAGCTAGCAATTGAAATCGATGGGTATCGAGCGATAAAGCTAATGGATGAAAATCACGAATAGAGAAGCGATGCCCCGCAATTTCCGGGGATCGCGCCTCGAGTGAGTTTACATTTAATCTGATCCACAAGGATATCTGAGTATGGAATCACGCGGAACCGCACTCCTGGTCGATGATGACAACTCAGTCCGTGCGCTTTTGTCGGAAGTGCTCGATGACGACGGCTTTGATGTGGAAAGCGCGGCGACAGCGGAAGATGCCCTTGAGAAGCTCTCGAAGGCGGACTTTGATGTAGTTATCACCGACGTCCGTATGAGGGGGATGGATGGTCTCCAGCTTCAGGAGAAGATCAGGGCCCAGAACGAGCATGTTGAGGTAGTTATCATCACCGCGTTCGGTGACATCCCAATGAGCGTGCAGGCGATGAAGCAGGGCGCCTTCGAGTTCCTTACGAAGCCATTCAAGAGTGTTGATCACGTCGTGCTTGTTGCGAGAAGGGCCGCCGAAAAGGCGCAGATGGCGAAGAAGATCGAGAAGCTGATGGAGTCGCTCGAGAAGCGTGACCACCTCGACAAGCTCATCGGCTCGAGCAGCCCGATGCAGGAAGTATATCGGCGCATCGCGCATCTCGCCAAGACCGACTCGACCGTGCTGCTCCTGGGTGAGACCGGCACCGGCAAGGAGATGACTGTCAGGGCGATCCACAGCCTCGGGGCAAGAAAGAAGGCCCCATTCGTCGCCGTGAACTGCGGCAGTCTTCCAGAATCGCTCCTGGAGAGCGAGCTATTCGGCCACTCGAAAGGCTCCTTTACGGGTGCATCGACGAGCAAACTCGGGCTATTCGCATCCGCATCGGGGGGATCAATACTACTAGACGAAATCGAGGCAGCGAAGGAAGGCACTCAGATCGCACTGCTTCGCGTCCTTGATTCGAAGGAGATTCGCCCCATAGGGAGCAATACACCACAGAAGGTCGATGTCAGGGTCTTCGCCGCGAGCAATGAGAACTTAGAGACGCTGGTCGAGGAGGGCTCCTTCCGAAAGGACCTATACTATAGATTGATATCGGCGATAATAACGCTGCCGCCACTCCGTGAGCGTAGGTCCGACCTTCCAATGCTCGCCGAGTATTTCCTGAAGCTCTATTCCCAGACGCACGATCGCCAGCACAAGCGATTGTCGAGGAAGGCGAGCGAGCTCCTCATGAAATACGATTGGCCGGGAAACGTGCGGGAGCTCAAGCATGCGATGGAGCACGGCGTCATCTTCTCGAGCGGCCCCACCATAGGCCCCAAAGACCTTCCAGAAGCCATTTCCGCAGCCGGGAAGCAGAATGATCGCGTCTTCGTCACCCTCGAGAAGCTCGAGCGAGACCATATCGCAAAAGCACTTAGAATGTCCGCCTTCAATATCGCGAAAGCAGCGAGGCTTCTCGGACTCACACGGCAGTCGCTCTATCGCAAAATGGAGCACCACCAGATCTCCCAAGCCCCTGATCGACCGGAAGCGGACACTTTTGACGAGAGGAAGGATCTCGATTGAGCGTTGCAGAAAGCAGAATGACTTCTCGATGAGTCCGGGAGGTGGATATGGACCCAAGAATAGGCCTCACTTTCGGCAGGGCATATCTCCGGAATCAGGCGCTTTTTTGAGGAAAAGAACGAGACACACCACCCGCGATAAGATCGTGAATCCAGAGCCTTTCGAAGAGACGACGACAGTTATTCAGCAGATTGGCATGATATTTGCATACAACAATTATTGAAATCGAATTTGACAATCGAAAGGCATCGCAGGAGTTACCAATTGGACAATATGGACCATCTGAGACAAGTTGAGGCCAGGAACGCCCCCCCAAAAGGGAGCGTCGTCGTTGTTGTTGCTTCGAATGACCTCGCTCAATACACGCGCATCAAGGAGCTCCTCGAGACCCAGGAATTCAGCTCTGTCGGTGTCCTTTCATCGAGTGATCCTCTGCCGGTTGAGAGGCTGATCAAGCCATCCGCCTTTGTCCTTCAGATAGATCCCGAGCCGGGACTTGCGTCCGAGCAAATATCCCATTTGCGGTTACAGGATCCCGATGTGCCTATCCTGTTCGCCGTGGAGCAGAACAGCGACCAACTGGAGATAAGTATCAGGCAGTTGGGTATTCAATACTACATGCTCCTTCCGGCAGATACGAACGAGCTAGCGATCGTCGTAAACAGCCTTGCCAGGGCATAAACCTCAAGCTTCTAAACATCTGTCAAAAGACGCGGCCAGCGCCATTCTGGGGGCCTCCCGCCCTCAACGGCTCAGCCACATCATTAATCAGTCCCCATGCCAAGCCGGTCCATCCTCTCCATCTAGTCCATCTTGTCCATCCAGTCCTAATCTAGACTCCTCCAGTGTCCGGAATTGGTCTTTTTCGACAATTGCACTGCGCAGTGGCTGATTAGCGGCACTCCTGTGGATCGCTCTGATTCCTCAGAATTGTGCGTGTCCGGATACGGACAAATCCGGCGGTAGAGTCTGATTCTGCAAAACAGCCTATGGAAGGCGAGAGTGGAAGATTCTCCCTTCTATTGGGGCTTCACGGGCGGTCCGATAAATAAGAAGGCTAAAGTGGCATGAGACCTGCTCCGATAAGTGGTGACAGAAATGAGAGTTAATCACGGAGGTAGCCAAAGAAGCTCTTAGCTTCTCGGATTACGGAATGTGAAGGGAGGTGCTGACGGATAGCCCCGGGGAATCCCCGGACTTCAGACGACTTATTTGTGCTGATTGGAACATATTGCCCTTATTCAGGGCGACCCCACATCTTTTTATTAATAGGAGGAAGAACAAGTGGGACAGCAACAGCTACTGTTGATCGTATTGAGTATCATCATCGTTGGTATCGCGGTGGTCATCGGTCTGGGTCTCTTCAGCGAGGGTGCTGATCAGGCGAATATCGACCAGGTCGTTCAAGACGTCGTAGCCATGGGCGCGAAGGCTCAGCAGTTCTATATGAAGCCGACTGCGCTTGGTGGTGGCGGCCAGAGCTTTACGACTATGGCCATTGAGGATGTTGGCTCCTCGTCCAACAGAAATGGCGACACCTATACGGTCACTGGCGGAAGCGACACGCAGGTTACCATCACCGGGACATGCGTAACCGCCAAGTGTGACGATGACGCCACTCCGGTGACAGTTGTCGGGACGGTGACACCTGTTGATGTATCTACAGTAATCAACAGAACAGCGTCCACCTAGGCACGATTTGCGAATGAGGCAGGCCCAACCTGGTTTGGGCCTGCCTTTTCTATCTAAAGCAAGGGGCAAGGACTTATGGCAGAGTTCAGATACCATGGGATGAGCGCCGCCGGCCGACCCGTTCAGGGAATGCTCGCGGCAAAGAACAAAAAGGCGGCACAGCTGAAGCTCAAAGAGCTGATGCGTGCGAAGCGATTCAATCTCACCAGCCTGGAGAAAAAGCGGACTTACACCTATAAGGTTCAGAAAGGCGCCGATAAACCCGTAATCGGTGAACGAAAGGCCTACTCATCTGATGAGCTTACCCGCGCGCTACGCGCAATCGGATATAACGTTATCTCGATACGTCGGAAGTGGCTGGATTTCAATATGGGACCTCCGACCAACGACGTGGTCATGTTCATCCGACTGGGCGCAGACCTCTTGCGCGAGAAACTGCCATACGACGAGGTTCTGCAGCTTCTGGGCAATGACATCCAGAACAAGCCCCTGCGCGAAGCGATCAAAGAGATCAGCAACGACCTCAAGGAGGGCAAGGAGGGCAAAGAAGTATTCGGGAAGCAGGAAGCAGCCCTCGGACGTTTCGCGGCTCACATGCTCGGCGTCGCCTCCACAAGCGGTAACATGGTAGAGATATACGAGAGCACCGCGAAGTTTCTGGAAAGGAATCAGCAATTCAAGAAGAACCTGAGAAGTGCGCTGGTTATGCCTGCGGTCACGGTCTTCTTACTTATGTGTGCCGTGTTCTTCTACGTAGGCTACATATTCCCGGAGACAGCCGAGATGTTCCTGAAATTCGACATGGTGCTGCCTCCGATGACCCAATTTACGCTCGATTTGAGCCACTTCATCACGGACAATATCATTATACTTCTGGTGTCCCTCATCGTACCCATAATCGTCGGCCTGAAGTTCGCCCTAAGCAACAAAGGCCGGCTGTTCGTCGACAGATATATAATAAAGCTCCCGATCATCGGCTCGGTCCTGCACAAGACGAGCATCGAGATATTCTGCAGGGTGTTCACAGCCCTCTATTCAGGCTCCGGCGAGAACATCGAGGTAATCAAGACCGCTTCCGAGGCCTGTCGAAATCGCTACATGGAGAAGCAGATCAAGGAGATTACTCTTCCGATGATGATCAAGGAGGGCAAGGGCCTCGTCGAGTCGTTGGACAAGACTGGCGTATTCACAGAGAACGCGCTGAACAGGCTCAAAGGCGGCGCCGAGACGGGAACACTCCGCAAGACGGCGCTGCAGGTTGCGAACTATTACGAGAAAGAAACGACCTACAGGATGAAGGCAATCATCGACTGGGTGCAGGTCTTCATCGCGTTCTATGTATTGATAATCATGACCGCAATTACGGTCGTATCGTCCGAGACTGCGATCATTTCGCCTAAGAGACCAGGGGTTACAACGAACTAATGACACCGTCTTCTCCGCAGGCACGATTCGGAAGTACGCTCATCGAGAATGGCGTTATAGATCAGGAGACGCTGGACAAGGCGCTCCAGATCCAGGGCATGGAGGTTGACTCCAACCGGCGCAAGCTCGGCGAGATACTCGTTAGCGATCTCGGCATCGACCGGGACAAGGTCTATAGAGAGATCGCGAATATCTACGCCTTCCGCACCGAGGAGCTCACGGAGGACGACCTCGAGGAGGACCGCATTCGGTTCATCTCCGATGTGATGGAGGGCGTGAGTGGTGAGATGAGAGGCTACCTATTAAATAAGAAGGTGCTTCCATACAAGCTCCACTCCGTCAAGCACGGTGTGCTCATCGTGGTCTGTCCTGACCCGACCGACCGCGAGGTGCAGAGCCTCGCCACGGAATTCGGCTATCGGCGCTATGAAATCGCCTATATGCGTGTTGAGGATATCGTGACACTTGCAAGCAAACTGGTCCCTGAGGAGGAGGAGTTCCTCAAGCTAATCGAGCAGGCCAACGATGCGGTTGAGACGATCGAGGATACCGATACCGAATTCGACGAGGAGGCGCTCGAAGCCGAGATCAACAAGAGCCTTCTGACTAACCTGGTCGAAGGATGCCTGGTCGAGGCCGTGCGCAAAGGCGCTTCTGATATTCACGTCATACCGAAACCCGGAAACATCACCGAGTTCTATTTCCGCGTGGATGGCAAGCTCCAGCTCTGGTATCGACACGAGGGGACGAAGCCGGAGGCGATCTCGGCGGTCATCAAGGACCGGTCGAAGAACGTTGACCGGTTCGAATGGGATGCCGCACAGGACGGCTTCATCCAGAGAACGATCGACAATTATCTGATGCGTTTCCGTGTCTCGATAATGCCGATTGTCGGCCAGGAGCTGAGACGCAAGCTGGAAAGCATCGTCATCAGAGTCATCGATGACCGCAAGTTGATAACGGATTTCGAGGACCTCGGCTTCCAGAAGAAGGCAAGAGAGGACTTCATCAAGGCCATCGGCAAACCGCAAGGGATCGTAATCCTCACCGGACCGACCGGTAGTGGTAAGAGCACGACACTGGTCGCGGCGCTCAGTCATGTTATGAATCCGAGCATCAACGTCGTGACCGTCGAGGATCCGGTCGAGTATAACATCCCCGGAGCGAGGCAGATAAAGCTCGGGCCGAGGCTCGATTTCGACCTGGCTATCCGCTCTATTCTTCGTCATGACCCGGATGTCGTGATGGTCGGTGAGATGCGAGATAAGACGACGGCGGAGATCGCGGTTAAGATGGCCAACACAGGGCACTTGACCTTCACAACGCTTCACACGAACGACGCCATCAGCGCCGTCGCCAGGCTCTATAAGATGGGAATCGAGCCATTCTTGCTGGCTTATTCGATAAATATCGTCGTTGCGCAACGTCTCGTCAGAACACTCTGCAAGGAATGCAAGAGACCGATTACGGACCTCGACCACGCAGCTCCTCTGGAGCTCGGCTTCACCGAGGAGGAGATCCAGCAGACGACTTTCTACGAGCCGGTTGGCTGCAAGAAGTGTCGGCTTGGCTACAGGGGACGTATTGCGATACATGAGGCATTCTATTTCACAAAGGCGATCCGGCAGCTGGTGTATCAGTCCTCGAAGGATATTGACGAGGACGCCTTGCGCACACAGGCAATCAAAGATGGAATGCTCACGCTTCGCGCATCCGGGCGCGAGCGCATCAGAAAGGGCTTAACGACATTAGAAGAAATAGCGTTTGCCACCGCAGAAGACTAAGAGAAAACAGGAGGGAGAAAAATGAGTTCAGGGCAAATGATACTTGCTTTGGGGGCGATAGTTATGCTCTCGACGCTGGCTCTTACCCTCAACAGCATCATGTTGGACGGTAACAAAACAATGATGGAAAGCGAGCTTTACATATCTGGTACCTCGGTGGCCCAGTCATTTATCGAGCACGCGGCGATCCTGGCCTTTGATGCCTCGGTTGGCGTCCAGGACCCCTCGACCTTTCCGGGGACGTTCACATCGCCATACAGCCTGGGTCCAAAAGTCGGGGAGAACTATCCCAACTTCAGCGACGTGGATGATTTCAACGGCTATTCAGCAACAGTTTCAACAACAAGAGTAGATTTCATAGTGAATATAACCGTCCAGTATTGCGACGAGGACGGTAATGTTTCGGGCAGTCGCACCAACTTCAAGATCATGACCGTAAATGTAAGTAGTCCTTTCCTTCCGACAGATGTAACCGCAACTCGGATCTTCTCGTACAGCATATAAGGACTTCGGACATTAGAAGGAGGTGAAGCCAGATGGCATTAGCTGACATAGTTGGAACAGCGATTGTATCGGGGATTCTCATCCTCATGGTTATTGGACTCACGGGAAGTGTATCCGAAACCACCACCCAGCAGATGCTCGATGTCAACACTCAGGGCGCTCTCACAACTATCAAGAGCATGATCGAGTATGACTTTATGAAGATGGGATATGAACAGGCTCCGGGGACCGCGATCACTTCCATAGGAACAGATAGCATAACCTTTTGGGCTGGGATAGATGCGAATAGTGATGGCATCGAGGACGGAGTCAACACAATCAATTACACACTGAGTGATACCTCGCAGGCATCTGCGACCCAGAATCCGAATGACCGGATACTCTACCGGACCGTGGGAGCGGCGACGCCGGTCGCGGTTGCCATGGGCGTGACCGCTTTCTCACTCAGATATTTCGACGCTACCGGGAACATCACGATGAACGCGCCCGACGTGAAGTCGATCGAGGTCAAAATGACCGTTCAGAGCACGATGGCGCTCGACGGGAATTACGCTGAGGCCGCCTGGGAGAAGCGGATCAGCCCGAGAAACCTGTAGAAATGGGCCGAGAGAATCAATGAAAAGGTCTGAGTTGATATAGGAGGTCCATGAAATGGGAAGAGTATGTTTGATCGCCGTCTTGGGGCTTGCAGTATCGGCTTCCTTCTTGATGATGGGTGCCCATGAAAAGGGTAGCAGCGCTGTGCTGAATTCCAGTAATTCCTTCACCGATACTGGAGCTGGAAATTTGGCTCATTCCGCTGCGAATTTGGCATTGAAGAACATAACCGCGGACCCGAGTTGGACCACCACCGGCGAGAGCAGAAATCTCTCGGACGGCCCCTGCTACTTCAGCTGCGATAGGGTACCGGCATCGGTCAACTCGATGATCCAGGCTTCCGGGACATACTCACAGAGCAGTCACGGGGTGAGAGTGCTCGTTCAGACGCGTGCGCCGAATCTCAGGTCAGCAATTACTGCCAATCCGCCGGTTGACACGCTCGGGACCTTTATCGTGGATGGACGCGATTATGACGAGACTGGGAATATCATCCCTGGCCAGGGCGGACTTGCGGTTGAGTGCTCCAATGATGTTACTCGAAGAGGTTCCTCAGTCTATGGTGGGACAAACGCAAATGGGGACGATTTCGCCCCAACAACAACCTATGATCCCAGCATAGTAAAGGACAATTCGACCTTCGATGGCGGCTTCCCCGATAATCCGGACGCGGTAATCGGGGTTCCCGTAGGCACCCTCAAGACGCGGGCCATGAGCGGGGTTAGTGGAAGCCAATACACGACAGATCCCTCGACGCTCTCAATGCCCTTGAGCGGGGTAACATACGTTGACCTGCCCAGCGGTGGACAGTGGAATGATGCGACACTCAGTGGTTCGGGAATTCTGGTCGTCCACAGCCCCACGAAGGACGCGATCATCAAGAACATGTATGGCACCTTCAAGG
The DNA here is from genome assembly GCA_016929465.1 of Candidatus Coatesiibacteriota bacterium. Lineage (GTDB taxonomy): Bacteria > B130-G9 > B130-G9 > B130-G9 > B130-G9 > JAFGIT01. The sequence continues at coordinate 13,774 of JAFGIT010000271.1, forward strand.
GCATCATCATCGCCGACGACGTGGACAAAATACACGGTACAATCATAGGCAACCTGACCGTGCCGGGAGACGTTGCGACGGGCAACTGCATCGGCAACGGCGAGGGTCAGGTTCTTTTCAGCAGCTATCAGATCTTCCAGGTCCTGAAGGACCTCAACAATCCAGACTTAAAAATCATCTCCTGGTGGGAATGATCGATGAAATCGGCTGATCCAGTTCACAATGAGGGCATTTTGCTGACAGCAGGGCTCATTGCTCCTGAAACAGGGGCATCTCGACGGCTGGACAGCATCGGAATGGAAATTGACCAAAGAATCGAAGGCAATCATCCGATAAGCAATATGCACTACCTATTAGCCTTAGAAGACCGATAGGAGGACTTTCACATGGGCAGAGCAATGACAATCACTGTTCTGGGGATCGCGGTCGCCATGTCATTTTTGACGATGGGAGCGCAGGAGAAGAGGAATACCGCCATGTCCAACGCCTGTAATTCATTTAGTGTATGCAGCGCGAGGAATCTATCACATTCTGGCGCGAATGTCGCGCTCAAAAAGATCACTGAAAACATAGCATATCGTGGCACGACTTCCTCTAACTACTCGGATGGGTCCTTCACAGCTAGCTGCTCCAAGGTGCCGGCTACGACAACCGCAAAGATCACTTCAATCGGGACATATCAGCAGAACACCCACAAGGTGGAAATCGTGTTGGAGCTCGCGCCAGGTGGCTTCAAATCAGCAATAACCGCAAAGCCCTATGTCCAGACTCTCGGGACACTGGATGTCGATGGCAGGGACTACGATGAGAATGAGAACATTATTCCGAACCAGGGCGGGCTTGCGATCTTAAGCACACAGACGATAAACAGAGGTGGTAATTCGAAGTACGGAGGAACCACATCTGAGGGAATCGACTATGCGCCTTCTACGAGCTTCGATTCGGGCTTGATTGAGGAGAATGCGATATTCGAAGGTGGCTTCCCTGGCTCACCAGACGCAGCTGTCAAAGTCACAGATGGAATGCTGAAGGCGATCGCCCAGAGTGGCGCTGGCGGAAGCCAATACGCCACGGACCCCGGAGATATAACAATCCCCCTGAGAGGTGTCACCTATCTCGAATTGCCCGACAACGGGACCTGGAACGCGCCGAACTTCACATATTGCAATTGCGGCTTCGATTACCACAGTTTCGGGATTCTGGTCGTCCATAATGCAAACAAGAACGCTCGCTTGAAGAATATGCGGGGCAGTTTCTACGGGATTATCATCGCCGACGATGTGGACAAGATACACGGCAAGGTGACGGGCAATGTGACCATCATCGGTGACTACCCACGAGGCAACTGCGTCGGTAATGGAACTGGCGACGTCCACTACAGCTCGTTTTACATCTCCAAATCGCTCAAGGACCTGCTCAACAAGCAGCCTGTAATCGTATCCTGGTGGGAGTAGTCAATTGGAAACAGAGGCCTTGATTCAAGATACCGATGTTCTCTCCGAGGCGAGGGGAATACTAAATCGCCTGTCGTCCCAGGTGCCAAGCTCGCACGAGGGCGTCGAGAGACAGATGTACATCGGTAAGCTGCTCAACGAGCTCCACATCAACCAGCGGCAGGTTCTCAAGAGCCTGGTCGATACCTGGCTGGATAGGACCGTTGAGATGCAGGCCTCTGATATCGACGTCGGCAGCCACGGATGCGAGGGCAGCATCTGGATGCGTGTCTTCGGCTTCAAGAGGCCGTGTCCGGATCTCGGATCATTCTCTATCGATGAAACCGATATTCTGGTCCAGAGCCTTCTGATGGATAGGCAGAGAGAGCACCTCTACGAGTGGCGAAACCTGGACTTCTCCTACATGATCTATCACAACGGGACCAGGATCAGATTCAGGGGTGATATGTATTTTGACTTCGATCACCTCGCCATGAACATGAGGCGCATCAACGATTTCATCTACCCGTTCAAGGACCTTGGCTTCCATCCGGATGTAGCGAAGGCGCTATCTCTCACTCACGTGAAGCAGGGCCTGATATTGATTACGGGAATCACCGGTTCGGGTAAGAGCACGACTCTCGACAGCATAATCGACGCAAATAACAAGACAGTTGATGCGCACGTCGTAATAATCGGCAGCCCAATCGAGAACATCCACAACAGCAACAAGTGCCTGGTTCGTCATCGCGAGGTCGGACGTGACGTCATGTCGTTCAAGGAGGGCGCGGTTCAGGCCCTTCGTCAGGACCCCGATATCATAGTAATCGGCGAGATGCGTGATCCGGACACGATATTGACGTCTCTCGAGATAACAGACAGTGGTCACAAAGTGTTCTCGACACTCCATACAGGTTCGGCGGTGGAAAGCATCGACCGAATAATAGCGGAGTGCCCTACCACAGTCCAGGACAGGGTGCGTATGCGTCTCGCGGACGTTCTGACAGTAATTGTCTCCCAGAAGCTCGTCCCGAGCGTGACGGGCAAGCTTCAGCTCGCGAAGGAAGTGCTTCTGGTCAATTCCTCGGTCCGGGCAGCAATCAAGAACAATAATACGGGCGAAATATACCAGATGATCTTCGAGTCTCAGAATGAGGGGATGATCACCATCGAGCAGGACCTATATCGCCTTTATAGACTTAAAAATATAACGAAAGAGAATGCAATGAACTTCGCGAATAACAAGAAGAGGTTAGCCGAGTTGCTTCGGAGGGAGCTATGAGGAAAGAGGCAATAGGATTATCAATCGAGGGGACCGACATAAAGGTCGCCCACATCGGACTTTCTCATAAGGGTGTCATACTAAAGCGGCTCGAGGTTGCCAGGCTTCCGGAACCGTTAGGCATCCCGACACAAGATGAGGAGATTGCGGACGAGGCTCTGGACGCCTTTGAGGAGGCGTTCGGTGAGGTGAGTTCCTCGACCGATTCACCCATCGAGGTTGGCGAGGGTGGAGAACAGGCAGGCGAGGCTGACTCGTCTTCAGCGCTGCTCGGGATTCTCGCCGGCTACAATCTGACCAAGGCGAAGATCGGTGTCAACTTGCCCGAGGATGCGATCAGCTTCTATACGTTGAGTGACACTTTCGCCGTTAAGGGACGCAAGTTGAAGAGGGCCATTATAGAGATGGTCTCTCCCAGGCATGATGGCCCGGTGTCGCCCGATATGGTTGAATACATCAAATCAGCCGACAAGAACCTGACTTGCCTGATCTGCGATCGTCCGCCGGTCTTTCTCGATGTGCTGAAGGAGATCAAACCATTCCTGGCGCACAATAAGCCCTTCATCGGCTTGATCGACTCGATGGACACCGCTCTGATGAGCCTTGTCCGAGCGAACCACGAGCTGAAAGAAGAGCAGATCACTGCGATCATCTACGTGGGGCCGGAGAGCACACGGACCATCATTATGAAGGGCAGAGATTACCTGATGATGCTGCCCTCGATTCAGGAGGGCGCGAATTCTCCGGACCTGCTCAACAAAGTATATAGCAAGATGCTTCTGGAGCAGGACGAAGGCGGGCTTCCCGAGATCACTCACTTGGTCCTGGCCGGCGAAGGAGATATGGACGAAGCCAAGGAGTTCTTCGTCGATAAGATGCCTGATGCGGTAATTGAGGCAATCAAATACGGAAAGTTCGTCGGCAGCGAGATGGAGCCATCGAAGGTGCCGGCTCCCCTTTCGAGCTTTGCACTTCCGCTCGCTCTCGCGAGGAAGGCCCTCGAGCCGACCAATCCCAGCTACTATGAGACCGATTTCACTCCTGAGTACATGAAGGAGTCGCAAAAGCCATTCCGCATAGCGTGGCATGGCCTTATGTCTCTCTTCATCATCTTCGCGATGAGCCTGCTACTGGTCATCAAGGGCGGCTACAACCTGGCGGAGATGGAGGACCTGGAGGAGGATACGTTCAATCACAATCGCCTTACGAAGCTTGCGCAGCCTCTGCTCTACGAGATTGATACGCTCAATGCGCAGATCAACGAATACGGGTCCGAGATCGCGCAGCTTGCCTTGCTGGCGCAGGATTCTCACGTCTGGAGTGAATCGCTGCAGAAGATCTGCGACTTGACAGAGCGCTGTGATTCGCTGTGGCTTGTGAACCTGTCCTCATCAGATGATATGGGTTACATCCTGAGAGGCAAATCTCGCACACGCGACAAGATAACCGCGTTCGCGAGCGCATATCAGAACTCGTATCTGGATACGGTCAGTCGCGGCATGATTCGCGATTACCGTCTCTGGGACTTCACGATGAGAGTGAAGTTCCCCGACGTTCTTCATCCACAGACGTACCTGGCGATGGTCAAGGAGCACGGCAAGGACGGCTACGGGCAGAACGCACACACCCAGGACAATACGTTCGATTTGTCTGGAGATATGCCGGGCCTCGCGATGTCCGGGCAGATGATGCCTGGCGGCGATATGCAGGCGATGGTCTCCCAGATGGGTATGCAGAGCAGCGATATGGTCAGCAGCATGCTGAAGACGGGCTTCAACCTCTACTATGATCAGGCTTCTCGCGTTGCCAACAGCCCGAAGCTCGCTATGCTCAAAAAAGATCAGCTTCGGCAAGAGGCCGAACTGAGAGAGTCATTGCTTCAGAAAAAGCAAGAGCTCGATGAGCAGAAGATAGCGGCGTCCGAGAAGAGCCTCGAGGAGCAATACCTGGGTCCGGAGCCTGACGGCATGCAGATGGAACCTGCAGACATCTTCTTACCTGCGCCGCGGACGGAATCCGAGGCGGAGCCTGACGTGATAATACCCGAGGCGCCCAAGAGTGATTCGCGGGACGCAGCCGATAGCAAGCCCGGAGTTATCGCTTCGACCGCCAAGCCAAAACCGATGAATAAGCAAGAGCAGCCCACCGTCAGCGCCACGCAGAAGCCCGAAGAGCCCAAGCGCGAGAAGGCGGCGAACTCGCCGGTCAAATCCGATGAGAACTACGATAGGGCCATGGACCTCTTCAAGGCCGGGCAATATGAGCAGGCGGCGGAGCTATTCAAGGACATGGTCGCCAAGGGCGGGCCGGCAACAGATTGCAGGGCCGGCTACTGGCTTGGCCATTGCCTCTATGGAATGGGTGAATTCCAGGCAGCAATCGAGCAATTCAAGAACTCCGAAAGCTGCAAAGAGGAAGGCGTCGAGGATGGCGTTCTGTTCATGTTGGGCAATTGCTACCTTAGGCTTGGCGATGAGCAGAGCGCGAATGAGAAATATGCCAAGCTGCTGCAAGAGTATCCAGACAGCCGTTTCGGATCGATCGCTTCTGCAAGAACGAGAGCCTACGGGAAATAAGGAAATCAAGATAGTCAATAGGGAGATGTAAGATGAGCAACGCGCTTAGAAGCACGATAGCGATCGCCGTCATCTGGCTGATCTTGCTCTTGGTGGGCGGTTGGTACGTCTATTACAAGCAGGCCGATGATCTCGAGGCAATTCGCGAGGAAAATAAAGAAGCACACGAAGCTTTTGACGAGATGCAGGCCAAGGTGGATAGCCGCCAGGTTGTCAAGGCGACGCTGGGGAAACTGAAAGAGCAATGGCATGAGCGGAAGAAGGTCATCCCTGTAACGGAGGATGCCAGGACAACCTATAACTACTTCAACTGGCTGGGTTCGCAATCGCGCTCACCACTGATGTATGACTTTATAGTCCTTTCGGAGAGCCCGGATGAGACGCCACCGTCGAGAACGTATCAGCTGCGGGGGGAGGACTCTTACGAGAGCCTCTTCAATTTCATTTACTATCTGGAGAACCACCCGCTGCTATATAAGATAGAGAAGATTAACTTAGACAGCACTTCCGTTGGCGAGAACGCGGAGGGGGATGTGCGTGGAGTTGGATTCGACATGTATGTGAAAGTCTATTACGGATCTTCTCCATCGCTCGATAATACTTATGCCTCCCGCGAGGTTGAGGCTCCCCCGAAGCAGATAGACCCATTCTATCCGCTGATACTAGAAAAGCTTCCGCAAAATCCGAAGGGTCTTGTCATTGTTGACGAGTCGAAGCTCCAGGCCCTGACGAAAACAACCGCATTCATCGTTGACCAGACGGGCAAGATGGTCACGCTGGAGATCGGTGACGAGGTCTATCTGGGCTACCTGACCAGAATAAACACAAAGAAGAACGAATGCGAATTCACGCTCAACCTGGGCGGGATCATAGAGAAGTATACAATGCAACTCAACTTCGACAGTCAAAGGGGAGGGAAATGATAATGAAGAAGGCGACTTGCCTGGTATTTGTGCTGGTTCTATTCGCCGCAATATGCGTCGCGCAGGACGCCCCTCAGGGTAGCAAGCATCCGTTTGTTCCCAAGGAGTATCCGATCGAGCACACCTCTGTTGACGAGATGGTTTCGCTGTCATCGGGGACTCCATTCGCGCAGGCGATGTTCATAATCTCGAAGTTCTCGAACAAATTCGAGAAGAAGGTCATCATCGATCCGATCAAGCATAAGGGCAATATCAGTGTAGATATTGAGAACATGCATTGGAAGAAGGCCTTCGAGATGATCCTTCGTGCCAATGGGCTCTGGTATGTTAGCTATGAGACATACTACGAGGTCGTCGAGCCTGTTGACGAGGTTGCCACGGCAAAACCCAAAACCGATGACACAAAGAAGAGCACTCTAACGGAGAATACACGCGAAGTCCGGATCAAGGCCACCTTCTTCGAGGGCGATAGGCACTTCCTGCACGAGCTCGGAATTGACTGGAGGACCATCAGAGCTGGCTCTCTCAATGTTGATGCGAGAAGCGCGGGCCACCAGAAGCTCTGGGATTCCGCAGTGTATAATGCGCTTGAGACATACTCTGCTGGCTTTGAGAGGCAGTTCGGCAGCGTGACCATCCAGGCTCTATTGGACACTCTGGAGAGCGCCGAAAAGGGACGCATAATCGCCACTCCCGAAGTCGTTGTCATGGTTGGCAAGTCAGCAAAGGTGCTTGTGGGCCAGGAATTCGCGGTGAACACCCGTGACTTCGCTGGCAATATAGTCACAGAATTCTACGAGACTGGCACGATCATGGAGGTCGTCCCCACCGTATTCACGGACCGGGCGGGCAAGGAATTCATTCATCTGGCCGTCTCCGTGATACGCTCGAGCCTGAGTGATCCGGTTAACCTCACGATCAACAAGACTGAGGCCAACTCGTCGATTCTGTTGAACGACGGCGAGGATACGGCAATCGCGGGCCTATATTCGACCGAGAGGAAGGTAGGAAGAAGCGGTGTGCCTCTCCTGAAGGACCTGCCCTGGTGGGTGCTTGGCCTGAGATATGTCTTCGGCTTCGACCGTGTCGAGAAGCAAGACAAGGAGCTCGTGATCCTTCTGAATGCACAGCTGGTTCCCAAGCTCAACGACCGTATCGCTCAGGAAGAGGGCGCATCTGACTTCGATAAGCTCAACAAGGAGCTAAATGATACAGTCAAGCCGCTCTGGAACAGGCCCGGAGACGGGAGCCCGTCATTCTACGAGATAAAGGCTGACAAGAAGAAGAAAGCCGAAAAGGACGACAGCGAAGACTAGTAACTGTAGGCCATATAACCAACAAACAGAAGGGCGGCCCGGTGGCTGCCCTTTTTCTTTTTTCCATAGGATGACGAAGACGCAGCAGTGGCGCTGCCTGTCCATCAGATCGCGAGTGACTCGAAATTGAGGCTAATCTGGCCAGTATTTATTTCAACAAATTGCTACCCAATTAGTCTGCTTTGCTCAGTTCATGGCAGACCGGGGCCTCATTTGACTAGCCAAAGTGCCATATTGCGATCAGCAGGATGTCCCCCCGACAACGAAAGATCATAGAAGTCCTCGACGGCGCATCCGATTTCAGAGGCTCTCTAATAGATGAAATCGAAAGGGGATTGAGGGATTCCCCGAACGCCATTCCCCGCATAGGTGGGGGCAGGCCTTGGAGGCTGTAAAATAAGTCGAATCACCCGTCGATTAGATGCATCGACCTGTCTCCGCCTGTTTATATATTGTGGCAAGCCTGTTTATAGGCACAAGGTGTAGCTTGGGCTTTCCGAGGCTGCCCAAAGAAGAGACTGCGGTCGCCGCGAATTCGAATTTATTTTACAGCCTCCATGCCCCGTCCCTACACGGCGAAAAATCCGACTTATTGGACAGCCTCTTCAATCAGTATGTAACACACGACATAGACACAGACACACCTATTTCGACCAGAGTGAGAATCCCCAGATCAATAACGATGAAAGTCAGGCTAGATTTTGAGTAGGTCGGGTTCCAGGAGAACCCTGAGGCCAGTCAGCGCGAGGACTCGTGCTGCAATTCTCGCGCACTCGATCCCTTCGAGAGAGCCGGCCGCATCTCGGAACGCCTCGGTATGTGCTTCGAGATTCTCGAATCCGCGGCTGATTATCGGGTGAATGACGGGAATAGACCTGCTCAAAGACCCGATGTCATACGCTCCGAACGACATCGATGGCTCCTGAGTTATGGAGAGACCTTCTCGGCTCAGATAGTCCTCACATACGAGCGCCATCTTCTCATTCACTTCGATTGGCTCGTAACCCGCCTCGAACCGACGCATCGAGAAGCTGCAGCCTGTCGTCCGGGCAGCAATTCGAACGCAATCTGCGGTGGAATTCATGAACTGCCTGAGCTGAGAACGGGTCCTCGCCCTGAAGCTGAATCGGCAAATGGCTCTCGGGGGGATGACATTCGGCCTCTCTCCTGCCTCGATAATGACTCCTGGAGCTCGGACTTCAGCCGGGAATTCCCTCGTTGCGGTTGAGATGGCCCTGAAGAGCTCGACTGTCGCCATGACGGGATTGGGCGGCATCTCGTAGCTCAATCCCCCGATCTTC
>JAFGIT010000272.1 GCA_016929465.1 Candidatus Coatesiibacteriota bacterium
CGCCACCTGAAGAAGAAACAGGCGGTCACCCGAGAATCGTTTGGCCGCATCGAACCGGAACGGAAACTCCCGTCTTACCATGAGCGACGGCGTGCAGAGATCACACCAGAACATCAACAAGCGAGAGCTTGACATGCGCGACACGCTCCAATTCGCTGGTATATTGGGCACAGCGCGCTCGTTGGCGATGTAGGAACATCTATGACCGGTTAGTACCACATCCGTGTGCTGCAACATGTACCGCGCTTGTATCTCAAGCTTACGAGGATGCCATGAGTCGTCAGCGTCTAGTAACGCCAGAAACTCGCCCCCAGCGAGATCCCATCCCACATTGCGCGCATAGTAGCAGCCATGATTGGACTCGAGTCTCACGAACTTCAGGAAGCCCGGCGATAGAGAGCGAGAGAGATGCTCCACGGTTGACACTGTACTATCGATACTGCCATCATCCACGACGATGATCTCGAGTGGCTGCGAGGTTTGGGCCAGCACGGAGGATACAGCCCTGTGGATAGTCCCTTGGGAATTATAGGTCGGGATTACCACGCTCACCGGAGATCTGTCGCTCATCTCAAAGCATCCAATCCGCACGGTAGATCTGACAGACAGGATTCTCGCTATGTCGAGGCTCAGGTCAGCGCCTGCCGGAGTCTTGCCTCGATGCGCCGGACTCGTCGGGCGACGCACGTGAGTCCAACGCGGATGAGAGCCCTTTTCATTACTGCCCTCATCAGCCCATAGTAGTAGTCGAACTGAATTGCAAGGAAGCCAAGGTCAGGCCGATGCTCTTGCTTGATCCTTTTCGCCTCTCTCAATCGCAGGTAGTCCGCCGTTTCGCTTATTCCTGCGGGAAGCATGTATGACATCACCTCATCCACGAATATGGCTGCCAGAGATCTCTTTCGAAGGACCAACTCATATACCATGGATGTCTTCAAATCTGTATCGAAGAGGCCATAATCTCGAAAGTATTGTCTATTGTGAAATGCTGACTGATGCGGTATGCTCATTCTGCGGGACAGGGCCCGATCCTCGAATGGTCGCCCACAAGTCACCAGGGGTACCCCCCTCTCGTCAACCACGGTTGCCTTGCCAAATATGATATCGGCATTCTTGTCCATGTGGTCTTTGACCCAATCAATCACACGCGGCGACGCAAACCTGTCACCGCAATTCATGAAGTTCACCCACATCCCTGTGCTCGCAAGGACTCCCTTGTTGAATGCATCGCCTATTCCCTTGTCGGGTTCACTGATCCAGTAATCGACCGCATGTTCGTACCGACGGATGACCTCGATGGTTCCATCCGTCGAGCCACCGTCGATAATGATGTACTCGACGTTGTCATACGTCTGGGTGAGAACGCTCTCGACAGTTGCCGCCATATGCTCACAGCGATTGTAGACAATTGTGATGATTGTCACCAGCGGTTTGTCTGAGGAACCTCTCTTAAAGTACCCCTCTTTCCTTAGCCCGCCTTCGGCATGGCGCCCGGGCCGCCCCGGCAAGAAGAGTGGTGGCAGAACTGGCGATGAACACTCCCCGTCGCCTAGGACGGGCCCCTTTGTCACCATGCGCGTAGTGGCATATCTGGGGTCAAGACAAACGTACTTTACATGCGTCATAGACCGGCCCAAGAAGGTAGGGGACTTGCCAGACAAACGTTGAGATACGCATCACCGGTGCGAACCTGCGATGAGCTCCCGTCTATTGGTCGGCATCGCCACAATCGTAGTTGCTGCACTGACTCCTCGGTGGTTGACCTTCGCGACGCACGAAGAGGGAATCACATTGGAGAACTCGTCCATCTGTTGGATTTCTGACGATGTGCTCGGTTCCCATATAGACGAAGCCTCGTTGGCGAAGGAGATCGTAGATGGTATCGAAGAGTGCCTGGCCCCGGTAGAGAGCCACGAAGCTGGTCTCGACGATCAGAATCGAGGCTTTCGCAAAGACGTTCTCTCCGCCCAGGATGACCTTGTCTTCCATGCCTTGGACATCGATCTTGATCAGGATCGGCTCCACCAGGACAAGTTCCGGGGCGACATCATCCAGGCGCCGCATCTGAATCTCTTGGGGCGTGGCCTGGGCCGCGAAGGGAAAGGACTGCACCAGGAGGTCATCCACCGGCAGAAGAGACGAGGTGGGGGTGTAGTCATTGCGGTAGATCTGTTCCCTGCCGCTGCTGTCCCCCAGGGCGAGGTTGAGAGCGTGAAAGTCGGGGAACTGTCCCATTCTCGCCACGAGATCTTCATAGCAATCGGGCAACGGCTCGAATGAGTAGATCGTCGCGTCCGGCAGGACCCGGTGAATCTGCGCGGCGAATTGCCCCACGTTGGCCCCGATGTCGAGCACGGTTCGGATATTCCTCTCCCTCAGCCAGGAATACGGTTCGAAGGGCGGAATCCGCCGGACCTCCAACCCCAGAAGCCGGAAGAAGCCTCTCCCGCAAGTCGTCAGGGGGCCGGCCAAACAGTGCAGCACCTTCATACGCGTACCCGTCCCTCTTTGGCGGCGACCAGATTGATCGCCCAGCGGGAGTTGCCGGGCCGCTGCGCCTGCCGGAGAGACGCACCCCGCGGCCCAAGCGAATACAGGTGATAGCCGAGGCCCTCAAGATAGTCCCATAAGTCGGCCGAGGTGTACCCGAAGCCCGCAGTGTTGACATCGCCCAGCTCCAGGAGGATCGTGGGCGCATCGTCTCGGGCCAGCAACCGGCCCGCGCCCCGGAGGGCCAGCAGTTCGGCCCCCTCGATATCCATTTTGACAAAATCGATGCGGTCGATGCGGTTCTTCTCGCAATACTCCTCCAGTCGTACGGTCTGCACCTCCTCGTGCCCGACGATGCCGGCCTCGCAGCGCCGGTGCGTGCCGAGAGAGCCGTAGACCTCCGCCCCTTCTTCATAACGGGACAGCCTGGCCACTTGCGCCACGTCCGAGACGGCCAGGCGGTTGAGCGTGCACCTCGGGGACAGGCCGTTCAAGCCGACGTTGAATTCCAGTTCGCGGAACATCCGGGCGCTGGGCTCGAAACTGTGGACGTGTCCGTGCTCGCCTACGGCGTGGGCCGCGAGAAGAGTGTATTGGCCGAGATTGGCCCCCAGATCGAAGACGACCATGCCTGGCCGCAAGAACCCTTTCACGAAATTCCAGCAGTCCCGCTCGAAGACGCCATCGATATAGAGGTATCGGCCCAGCACGTCCCTGGGATAGATGCGAACCTTGAGATCTTCGCCCAACGGGGTTAGTAGGGGCCTGGCAGGGTGGTATTTGCGCAGGTAGCTCCATAGGAGAGCCTTCGGCTGCCAACGATAGCGAAGGCGCCAACGGACGGCCTGGGGCGCTCGGCGGGCCTTCGCTACTACGCGTGTACAGACGCTTGGGGAGGGCAAACGTGAGTCTCCTTCAATGAGTCGTGCTCCGCCGCGGGTGTACGGGGCGCGAGTTCCAGCACCCG
>JAFGIT010000273.1 GCA_016929465.1 Candidatus Coatesiibacteriota bacterium
GCTGCCGATTCCGAACTATGGTCTATATATATAATCAAATCAGTCCCTTGCAGTATTCGGAGGATAATTAGCTTGAGTCCAAGGCTGAAGACCATAGCATTATGGGCCTCAATAATTTTGATCGCGGCACTTCTCGCGAAACTAGTCGATACAAAGCCATCCACTGAGACCAAGTGGACATATAGCCAGTTCAGAGAGGGACTCGCATCCGGGGCAATCGAACGCGTACAGATACGCGATTCTCGCCTGGAGGGGCTAACGCGAGATGGGAAGCGATTCTATACTTATATTCTTGATGATCCGGTGCTCTACCGGGAACTCGAGGCGTCCGACACGATTGTCGAGGTCATGCCCGAAGAAGAGCAATCCTGGTTAATATCGGCGCTACTCACTTGGCTCCTGCCAATGGCCATCTTCCTCGTAATATGGATATTTCTGCTCAGACAGATGCAGGGCGGAGGCTCGAAGGCGCTATCATTCGGGAAGTCCAGAGCAAAACTGACATCGGACAAGGCAAAGCGAGTAACCTTCGCAAACGTCGCTGGAGTTGATGAGGCAAAGGAAGAACTCGATGAGATCATAGACTTCCTCACCGACCCACAAAAATATCAGCGACTCGGCGGAAAACTCCCGAAGGGAGTGCTGCTCGTAGGCGCACCGGGCACGGGCAAGACGCTCCTCGCGCGTGCCATCGCCGGTGAGGCACAGGTCCCATTCTTCAGCATAAGTGGCTCAGATTTCGTCGAGATGTTTGTCGGAGTCGGTGCTTCACGCGTAAGAGACCTCTTCGAACAGGGCAAGAAGCACGCGCCATGTATAATATTCGTGGACGAAATAGACGCGGTCGGTCGCTATCGCGGCGCCGGTCTCGGTGGAGGGCACGATGAACGCGAGCAGACGCTCAACCAGCTCCTGGTCGAGATGGACGGCTTCGAGTCGAGCGATGGAGTTATCCTGATCGCGGCAACCAACAGGCCAGACGTCCTCGATCCTGCTCTGATGCGCCCCGGCAGATTCGACCGCCAGATTGTGGTCAACAGGCCTGACCAGAAAGGGCGCGAGGCGATACTCAAGGTTCATACCAAGGAGATAAAGCTCGCGGAGGATGTCGATCTCGCAGTCGTTTCCAGGGGAACTCCTGGCTTCACAGGCGCCGACCTTGCGAACCTAGTCAATGAGGCTGCCCTGCTCGCAGCGAGACGCGGCAGAGAGAACGTAGCGCCGGTCGATATGGAGGATGCGAAGGATAAGGTCCTCATGGGCGTCGAGAGACGCTCCCTGATAATAACGGACGAGGAGAAGCGAAACACCGCCTATCATGAAGCCGGCCATGCTCTAATTGCGGAATTGCTCAAGCACCCCGACCCGGTTCACAAGGTTACGATCATCCCGAGGGGCCGTGCATTGGGCCTGACGCAGCAGCTCCCCATCGATGACAAGCACAACTACGACGCCGAGTACCTCAATGATCAGCTCGCATGCCTCTTAGGGGGCAGGGCCGCGGAAGAGCTCTTCCTGCATACGATTACGACGGGCGCGGGCAACGACCTGGAAGTGGCAACCAATCTCTCCAGGAAGATGGTCTGCGAATGGGGGATGAGTGAGAAGGTGGGGCCCCTAACGTTTGGCAAAAGGGAAGAGCACATATTTCTTGGGAGGGAATTTGCCCAGCCCAAGGACTTCAGCGAGGCGACTGCGGTCAAGATCGACGAGGAGATCGAGCGGCTCGTGATGCAAAACTACGCGAGGGCGAAGGAGACGCTCAGAAGCAATGAGTCCCTCGTCCATGCGCTTGCAGAAGCGCTCTTGGATAAAGAAGTACTTGATGGATCGGAGATAAGAAATTTGGTCAAGCAGTTCAAGTCGCCCAATTTGCAAGCTGAGCAGCTGGAAGGTGAGACTGATTCGCCGGTCGAAGATGGGATTGAATCTGAGGATTGAGTTAATTCTGTTTCAGAGCACGGTTACCGTGGGGCAGGATGGGGATCTTGATGACTACGGCCCTCGAGATGGAGGCTCGCGCATCTCGGTCCGTGGGATTTCGCTGCCCGCAGGGTGTTGATTTAGAATTAGTCGCCTAACTTGATCTGAATTATTTTGGCATAGAGCACAACGCGGGGCATTGAGCGGGATTTGAGAGAGTCTGCGGGATCACCAAAGAAGTATCCATTCATCGTTAATCCCTCAGAGCCGGAGACCCTGGCGCGAGAGATGTCGGCCATTGATGTCTCAGATGACGGTGTGGATATAATGTGCGATAAAGCGGACTCGCTCGCGATCAAGGTTCCCGCATTGAAAGCGCCGGCTGCATCGATCCTGAAGCAGCAGATGCTCTCGCTCGGCGGCGACGCTGCGATTTCGAGGTCCGTCTTGACGAATTCCTCGACAATCACGGACGTGCTTCTTCTCGGCAGCGCATCCCAGTTCACGCGTCTCATTGCATCGCTGGAGCGTCAGCAATTCAAATTGCCTGCACTTGCCGAAGAACTCGGGATTTTGATCGCTAACTACCACAAGCGCCCTGGTGTATTCGTCGCAAGGGAGAAGCACGTGGACCTGACGTCCCGGACCGCCATCATGGGGGTCTTAAATGTGACCCCGGATTCATTCTCGGATGGTGGCAAATTCTTCGATCAAAAGAGCGCCGTTGACCGCGCTGTTCAGATGCAGGAGCAAGGCGCGGACATAATCGACATAGGCGCCGAATCGACGAGGCCCGGCGCGGAACCAGTCACGGCTGAGGAGGAGTTGGCCAGGCTCCTGCCGGTCATAGGTGCTCTGAAAGGCACATTGCATGCGATGATTTCGGTTGACACCTATAAATCGGAAGTCGCGGAAGCGGTACTCGATGCCGGTGCCGATATCATAAACGACATTAGCGGGTTGCGATTTGACCGGAGAATCGCGAGACTTGTCGCGGAGCGCAAGGCAGGAATTGTGCTCATGCACATTCAGGGCACTCCGCGCAATATGCAGAATTCGCCATTTTACAGGGACCTAATCGGTGAGGTATATGCGTCTCTCGCTGGTTCTCTGGACATTGCCGTTGATGCGGGAGTGGATACTGCGAGCATCGCAGTCGATCCGGGCATCGGCTTCGGGAAGACATGCGAGCACAATTTGAGGCTCATCAACTCATTGCGGACGTTTTCGGGCCTCGGAGTCCCGGTTCTACTCGGGACATCGCGCAAGTCCTTCATCGGTCAGATTCTTGGGAAGGGAGTGGAACAGCGAGTCATGGGTTCTGCCGCGTCGGTCGCGATCGGAATCATGCGCGGTGCGAAGATCGTCCGGGTCCACGATGTCGCTCACATAAAGGATGTATGTAATATTGCAGATGCGATTGCACGAGCGACATGAGGATGCTATCTTTAAGTCGTTGTTGATGCTTTGAGAGAATAGCGATTAATTGGCGAAAGGGTGGTACACTAGCAGATCGTCATGCAGGTTGATATATTCGCGCTACTATCAGATTTCTTCAAGACATCCGGTTACTTGAGGCCCAGCTGGACAGATGTCCTGGACATAATTGTCGTCGCCTTTGTAGCCTATTTTCTCCTTAAACTGCTCAAGGGCACGTTCGCGGTCCAGATGATCGTGGGGCTTGTCTTTATGGTAGCTGCCTCGGTCATTAGCAGATGGGCCGAGCTGCGAACGGTCAACATGCTTCTCTCCAATTTCTGGAGCTTCGGGCTTCTGGTTTTCCTCGTGATCTTCCAGCCGGAGATAAGGAGGACGCTTGCGCAGCTCGGCAGGTACGGACTTGTCAGGCATTGGAAGGTCCAACAGACCGAGATGATCGAGGAGATCGTGAATGCGGTCTCGGCGCTTTCCAGGCGGAAGGTGGGAGCGCTCATCGTTCTCGAGAGAAGTACCGGCCTTCGCTCGCATATAGAGAATGGGGTCCCCGTTGGAGCGGCGGTCACATCTCCACTCCTCAGGGCGATATTCCAGAAGACCTCGCCCCTTCATGATGGTGCAGTGATAGTAAGTGAAGGCACCATCGCCTGCGCAGTCAGCTTTCTGCCGCTCATAAGGTCTCGTGACCTGGACATGTCATACGGATCGCGTCATCGAGCGGCGATGGGCGTCACCGAGGATACCGACGCCGTGGCAGTGCTGGCTTCTGAGGAGACGGGCGGGATATACCTCGCGATCAACGGCAAACTGACGAAGGGCATGAAGCCAAACCAACTCCGCAACGCGCTCAAGAGCCTGATGGCATCCCCTGCTGGAGCTGGGAAAGTTCTAGCCCGAAAGAGAAACGTTCAGATAGATGAGGCCACAACGGAGTGAGACTATGAAACAGATGCTGGCAAAGCCATTCTCCGCGTTTGCTCATTTGGCTATCATTGCATTCGTCTTCCTCGGCCAATTGGGCTGCGAGAAGGGCGTTGCTCCCGTCAAAGGATTTTCTGCGGAACCTGTCAATATCGCAGCAACCGAACTGAAGGCGAAGTGCATGGAGATACTCCGCAACAATCTCGGTTCCGAAAATATGGATACACGCCTTAGAGTGGCTCTTGCGCTCACCTCTGCGGGCGACTCCGCCGGTATCAAGGACGCTGTGGCAATCATGGCCGGTCGCCGGCGCGAATACGCGCTCAGGGCCGCACACTACTTCGCCAGGAATGGTCTCACGCCGAGTGACTCCCCCATGATTGATGCCGAAGCGCAGGTGAAGAAGGCAAGGGGCACCATGAGATACCTGGCGATAACTGTTCTGGGAAGCTCCAATAGAGATTCCGCGAGGGAGCTTCTCACATCAATACTGGGCGATGCCGGCCATCCAGATCTACAGGTATGTGCTGCAAGCGCTCTTGCCAGACGGGCAAATCGCCAGGGCATAGATTGGCTGAAAAGCAATGTATCGACCTGGCTGACATTCACAGGCTTTGACTCCTTCCTATTCGGAAGAGTTGCCGATGAGGGTGCAATCCACACTCTAATCGGCGCACTCAACGCCGGCGCGGATGATAGTGTTCGCAACGCTATGCTGGCCGCCGAGACGACCAGGGACGGTAGGGCGGCATCCTGTCTCTCGATTCTCATTGGACGGAAGCACGGCGTGAGAAAGACCATGGCCGCGACGGTTCTCGCTGAATTTGGGGGGCGAGAGGGCGACCGGGTTCTGAAAGAAGTCATGGGCAGGCCGATGCCGGCATTTCCGGAGGTTGCATGGGCCGCTATGGGCCTTGCCAGTCTGGGCGATCCAAGTGGCATCTGGGCACTTGTCAAGTTCCTCGAAAGAGAGAAGGAGACACCACGCGGCGTCGAGGCAGCAAGCTACATCCTGCCCTGCCTGCAATCTCCTGGATTTGCGGTATCAGCATCTTTCCAGCTCTGGGTCTCGGTGAACATGTAGTCTGTGTTTTGACTTCGCAGGACAAGCATAGCGCCGGGCGATCACGCAGATTACACAGATATGGAGCGAGAAGCGCCAAAAAAGGGGACGTGCACAATCTCTGAGGCAGTAGCAGTTCGTTCTCATTGACAGCCATGGGGCGCACACGTCGTAGTTCGGCCTTCATGGCTGCAGACAGCAGCTCAAAGAGCGAATTTATCGACGCACAATCGCTGAGGCTATCCCAGTTCGCTCTCATTGACAAATCCGGGGCGCACAGGTCGTGGTTCGGCTCCCATGGCCGAGATTAGCTGCTGATTCGCTGAATCAATTCATGCCTCATCCGTGGTGCATGAATGCTGGCTCAACAAGACTCGAATTGGGTGGGTCAATTCTTGACCCTCCTGACGAGTTCTTCCTGATAAAGGGCGAATGAGCCATCTATCGGGCAATTTCTTGCGCGCAGGTAGATCAATTCTGATCCACTCCTACACGAATTCGATCAAGGGCGATTCGGGATCACAACTCGTGGCTAATAAGCCAAACAGAGACCCTCACCCCACAATTAGATGAAAAGGGCCGGCTTTGGCATGAATGCTGCCTTAACAAGAGAATGCACAAATACGTGTTCGATTAGACCACGACATGGAATAATTGATTTGATGCCCTGGCGGATTGATTAGAGATTTTAGCCACGAATGAGCACGAATTAACACGAATGAGAATAGGTCAAATAGCCTGGCTATATGGAGTGCGTGCGAGCTCTCGCCGCTTTTAATTTCGGTGACCTGGCACCGCTCGAATTGCGAATTGCGGATTGCGGATTGCGGATTTGAAGGCACTGGGCCACGCAACTTTGAACCTTGAACTTTGAACCTTGAACTTTGAACTTTGAACTTCATGGAGCGTAGGGTGGGCTTTCCAGCCCGACAGGCTTTATTGTGGAACGTCGCGAGTATGTGATTGCTCGGCATTTTAGCCACGAATAGGAACGAAGAACCACGAATGAGGGACATTGAGATGAACAGAAAGACGATGACGATCATTATCCTGCTGGGCGTGATAGCGCTTTGCTCGTTCGCCTCAGCTGCCGACCACTACGTCGATGTCAATTCGGGCAACGACGCGAATTCTGGGCTTTCTCCGGACGAAGCCTGGAAGACAATTACGTATGCGACCTTGGCCGCGCAGGAGGAAGGTTATTGGTATTACTCCAGCACCATTTTGACGGAGCCATTCGTGATTCATGTCGCGCCGGGTGTCTATACCCGGGAGACGGGCGAGAACGCCTACGATGCGGGCATATATTTGGA
>JAFGIT010000274.1 GCA_016929465.1 Candidatus Coatesiibacteriota bacterium
CTACATCGACAAGTGGACTCGCGAGACTCGTGCGAAGTATTTCCTTTTATGGGGTCATCAGGCGTCGCTCCAGGACAAATTGATCGACGCGAAGAGCCATTTCGCAGAGGCGAGCCGGCTGGGCTATGAGAATGCAGGCATCATGAACAACCTCTCCATCTACTATCAGCGGGCTGGAATGGCAGACGAGGCAGTCATAGCGATGAAACGTGCAGCGGAGCTCGAGCCAAACAACGGGAGATTTCTGACGAGACTCGGCATACTATATTACAATATCGGCAGACTGAACGACGCTATCGACGGCTTGAAGAAAGCGATTGCCATCGACAGGAGCAATCCGGACGCAACGATTTACCTCGGCAACGCATTCATGGTCAAGGGCGACCAGGAACAGGCCGAGAAGTACTTCAAGATGACGCTCGAGACTATGCCTCACAATATCCAGGCCCATAACAACCTTGGCTTCATCTACAAAGCACAGGGTCGATTCGATGAGGCCGCCGAGCATTTCATGGAGGCGGTTCGAATTGGAACCGAGTCGTATATACCCTACTTCAACCTGGCGACGGTCTATTCGCTCAAGGGAGATAAGGACAGCGCGTTCAAATGGCTGCGCCGTGGCAGGAGGTATATGGATTCGCGCGTTGTTAAATCTATACGGGAACATTCTGATTTCGATAGCATACGGAGCGATCCGCGATTCGATACCGTGCTCTCTCTGGAAGACTGAATTAGACGGAAGGTTTGGCATGAAAGACTGGGAAGGGGCCACTGCGCGGACCGCTTCGAGCAAAGCCGGCGCTCTTTTTGTGCTGATTCTTGGTTTACTGGTCCCCGGCGGGGGACATATCTACCTCGGGCGGCGAAAGAAGGCCGCTGTTCTGGCCACGATTATCATCGTGACCTTCTTTCTGGGCATATACCTAAATGGGAGGCTTTATGGCTTCGAGCAAGGACAAAGCGGTTCTGAAACGCTGATAAACTACATCGGTGCACTCGGGGGACTTGGTAATGGCATCCTGTATATCCTGGCAAAGGCCTCTGGCTTTGGAGAGGGCAACATTGAGGACAAGACATTCGAGCTTGGGGTGGCATTCCTCCTAAGCTCCGGGCTATTCAATATCCTCGCCGCTGCTGACGCTTACAGATGCTCGGTTGGTTACGATTACGACGCAGCCGAGGAGGCCAGGATCGCTGAAAAGGAGAAGAGGAAGTCGGAGAAGAAGGCCAGGGCCGCCAAAAGACAATCAGCCAAGCAGGTATCGAAATGACACACTTCCTTTGTCTGGTATATTTATCCCTCGCGATTTCAATTGTAGTTTCAGTCACGGCGACGAATGACCCCTCGAAGATGCTGAGACGTTCGCTCAGGTACTTCTGCTTCCTGGTGGTAGGCTCGATCGCCGCAGGCTGGATAATGCTTCTATTCTCATAATAATTCTCGACAAGCATCTGGAGGTTTCTATGCCGGTTGAATGCAAGAATTACATAAACGGCCAGTGGGTGGATAGCGTTTCGGGTCGGACCTACGAGAACCGGAATCCCGCGAATCCCGATGACCTGATCGCCACACACCAGAAATCAAACGCTGAGGACGTTGACCGCGCTATGAAGGCGGCGCGCGCCGCTCAGAAGAAGTGGGCGCTCGTGCCGGCTCCGAAGCGTGGTGAGATTCTGTTCAAGGTGGGCGACATTCTGAGACGCCGCAAAGAGGAGATCGCCCGGGACATGACCCGTGAGATGGGCAAGGTCATTGCCGAGACTCGCGGCGACGTCCAGGAGGCCATAGACATGGCCTTCTATGCGGCTGGAGAAGGCCGCAGATGCTTCGGCCAGACCGTCCCAGCGGAGATGCCCGACAAGTTCGCGATGTCGATCAGGTCCCCGATTGGCGTCATCTCAGCGATCACTCCCTGGAACTTCCCCATCGCAATCCCATCATGGAAATCTCTGCCAGCAATCGTCGTCGGTAATGCGGTTGTCATCAAGCCCGCGACCCTGACCCCGCTCTCCGTCATCCACTTTGCAGAGGTCTATGAAGAAGCCGGCCTCCCACCGGGAGTATTCAACGTGGTCACCGGCTCAGGCGCGGAGATAGGCGATGAAATGGTCACCCACAAGGAGATCAACCTCATCTCCTTCACCGGCTCCACAGAGATCGGCACCGACATCAGCGTCAAGGCCGCAAAGGGAATGAAGCGAGTTTGTCTCGAGATGGGCGGCAAGAACGCCATCATGGTCATGGAAGATGCCAAGCTCGACCTCGCGCTGGAAGGCGCGGTCTGGGGCGGTTTCGGAACCACAGGCCAGCGCTGCACCGCGACGAGCAGGGTCATCGTCCACAGGAAAGTCGCACAGGAGTTCGCCGATAGGTTCGTCGCAATGACCAAGAAATTGAAGCTCGGCGATGGCCTCGATCCGTCGGTTCAGGTTGGCCCGACTGTAAGCGAATCCCAGCTCAAATCTGTTCACTCCTACGTCGAGATCGGCAAGGCAGAGGGCGCCGAGCTGCTGACTGGTGGGAAGCGATGCACTGCACCGGGCTGCGAGAAGGGCAGCTTCTACGAGCCCACGATCTTCTATAATGTGAAGAGAGACATGAGAATTGCCCGCGAGGAGATATTCGGGCCGGTCGTATCGGTAATCGTCGTCGATGACCTCGCCGAGGCGATCGACATCTGCAACGACACCGCCTACGGCCTGTCTGGAGCCATCTACACCCAGGACGTCAATAATGCGTTCGTTGCGATGCGCGAAGTCCATACCGGCATATTCTACGTCAACGCACCGACAATCGGCGCCGAGATACAGCTGCCGTTCGGCGGCACGAAGGGAACCGGCAATGGCCATAGAGAGGCCGGCACCGCTGCTCTGGACGTGTTCTGCGAGTGGAAAGCTGTTTACGTCGACTTCAGCGGCAAACTCCAGAGGGCTCAGATAGACGACTTCGAGAATTAGGCCCGGGGCCGCAGTCCGAATATTGTGGACATGGCCCTCATTTCATAGTTGTATTTATCACAAGGGCGGAGCCAGTCTCCGCCCTTTTTTTGAGTGTCATTCAACCGAATGTGGGCGGATAGGTAGCCGTCATTAGATTGGGTCGAAATACGCTGTGAAGATACTTGCCGTAGATACGTCAACGAGAGTCGGTGCCGTGGGCTTCCTCGATACTGAGTCAGGCGCATCCGCAGAGGTCAACATCTCTATCGGACAGACGCATTCACAGAGGTTGTTGGGCGCTATCGACTACCTTTTAGGAGTAGTCGAGTGCCCCTTGAGGGAAGTCGATACACTCGCAGTCTCTACCGGCCCCGGATCATTCACCGGCCTTAGGATCGGCATTAGTATCATGCAGGGGCTCGCGCTCGCGGAAGGCAAGAAACTGACGGCCTTCTCATCACTCGAAGCGCTCGCCTTCAATTACGCCGGATGCTCGCATCCCATCTGCCCCATGATCGACGCAAGGCGGAGTGAGGTCTATTGCGGGCTATACCGGTTCGAGGGGATGAAGCTCATCGAGGAGGCTGTTGAACGAGTTGCCCCAGCTGCCGAATTCGTCCGACTCACGTCCGATGCCGAGACTGTGTTTCTGGGCGATGGCGCGATAGCATACTCTGATATCATCGAACGCGGGATGAACTGCAGATTCGTGATACCGGCGGAACAGAATGCCCACGTCCGGGGCGCAAGCATAGTTCGCCTGGTTGAGGCGATGTGCCCGCTCGCGATCGATCCGGGCGACATAAGACCTCGCTATCTGAGAAAATCGGACGCTGAGTTGGCCAAGAGAAAGCCTCGAGTTCCAACACACGGGTGTCGAGTTGACCGATAGCATATCAGCCAAAGAGCAATGCCAGGAATTCACGATACGCAAGTTCAGGGACAGAGACCTTCCAGCAATTTACAGCCTCGAGCAGGAGGTCTTTGAGCACCCCTGGCCAAGATCAGCGTTCCTATACGTTGCTAAGTCGAATTGGGGACGCGGCGGCGAGATAATCCTCATGGAGACCAATGTCGAAAACTCGCCGCCAATTCTGGTCGGCTATTCCTGCATGACCTGGGAGAAGGGCATCGGCCACATCCTGAACCTTGGAGTATCGAAGGCATTCAGGGCGAAGAAATTGGGGGAGCGGCTTCTTTTGGCCACGCTGGAGAGATTCAGGGATAAGAAGCTCTCGATTGCAGTCTTGGAGGTCAGAATATCGAACACCATCGCACAGCGGCTCTATGAGAAGCACGGATTCCAGGTTCACCACGTCGAGATGTCCTACTACCCGGACGGTGAGGACGGGCTGGTCATGGTCTTGCCCCTTAAGGGCAGATGATGCGGGCTTTGCGAGTGTCGCTCGTCCTTTGCCTGGCAGCCGGAGTAACCATTTGCGGGTGCAGCGTTTCCCAGACTAGCCTCGATAGTGTATCTGCTGAGAGCTCCCAGCCGGCCCTGTTGGACGCAAGCGCAAAGCCACTCGCACCACCTGGAAACTCGCACTACATCGGCCCGAATGAATGCAGAACCTGTCACCTCGAGCAATACGACAGCTGGCAGAAGACTGCCCACGCGAGATCCCTGAACGTCCTCATCGATAAAGGCAAATCAAACTCGCCCGACTGCCTGCGATGCCACACGACGGGCTTCGGCGAGGCAAGCGGTTTTGGGGATGATGAGGCATCTCCCCTGCTCGCTGCAGTCACCTGCGAGGCTTGTCATGGCCCCGGATCGGAGCACGCAAGTATCAGGAAGAGTGGCGGCGCGGACGATGGGGAGTACGGCGAGGTCAACTGCTCACAATGCAGCATGGCCAGAATCTGCATCATCTGTCACAGGCCACCCTATTCAGAGATCAAGTCCGTCAAGGACGGAAAATATCACCGCTAGTGACGAATGAGGCTCGGTGCCTAAATCTCCCCAGCCTCTCCATCGGGGCTCGAGAGCAGCTGCTCGAAGCGCCTCATAGACAGGTCTATATAATCACTCTCGGAGTCAATTCCAACGAATCTGCGCCCATTCAGAGCCGCCGCAATGCCGGTGGTCGCGCTGCCGCAGAAGGGATCGAGGACCAGGTCACCCTCGGTGGTTGAGGCGAGGATCACTCGTCGCAAGAGCTCCAGCGGCTTCTGCGTCGGGTGCTTTCCATTCGATTTCTCGCAGTCCTTGGGAGAGCATATAGACCAGACCGTTCGCATCTGCCTTTCTGGCTTCTTGAGCGCATCGCCTTCGTGCCAATCGCCGCCGCGCATGTCGTCGTAGTTGAAGGTATGTCTCGCTTCAGGGTCCTTGATCGCCCATAGTAGAGTCTCATGGCTTGCAGTGAAGTAACGGCAGCTGATATTGGGAGCGGCGTTTGGCTTGAACCAGGCGATGTCATTGAGCAGTTTGAAGCCAAGGAGCTGCAGGGCAAAGCCGCAAGCGTATATGGAATGGTAGGTTCCGCTAATCCAGATCGAGCCTTCTGGCTTGAGAACCCGCCTGCATTCGGAAATCCACGCCTTATGAAACTCGAAATCCGCCTCAATGCCGCTGCTGGTGTCCCACTCTCCCTTGTTGACACTTACCCTTTTCCCAGCATGGCACGTGAAGCCATCGTTGGAAAGATGATACGGCGGATCGGCAAAGACCATGTCGAAGTGGTCCTCACCAAATCCCCTTAGAACCTCGAGGCAATCGCCTTCGAAGAGGCTGAAGCCATCCCGTTCGTAGCGTGGTGTGCTCATGGCGATGACATTTACCATGAAAACAGATAGACCGGCAAGGTCTGCTCGTGCGAACACCCGCTATGGGACCCGATAGTGAAATCCCATATCGACCTGCCCCGTGTCCGCCATCCCGTCTGCCTGCGTCGTGCGAGTAGATAGCCCGGCTTCATCTGCCGTTTGGCTTCCGGCATCTATGCACGGGCTGTTGGGGTCGAGGTAGTAATCCCCGAACGGTCCCTCAACGAACATCGGATCGGCGTTGATATTGCCATCCCCCGAGCCATCCCAGTTCTCTACGCAACAGAAGGACAAAACGCTGCATCCGTATAGATTCATATCCTCTAGCGCCGAGTTCGCCCAGATGATGCAGTCCGTGATTGCCGGCGAGCACCCAGACGAAGCGCACCGAATCCCTCCCCCAGACTCGCTTGCGGTATTTCCCGTTATGGTATTTTGAGAAATAGTAGGCGAGTGATATTCACAGTATAGGCAGTATATCCCTCCGCCATCCGCTGCATCGTTACCGGCGATCAGGTTGTTCTCTATATCCGCCTCACAGTTCCTATCGCAATAAACGCCAGCACCGTCATATTTGGCCGTATTATTCAGGATCATATTACCGATTATCGACGGACTGCTCCACTCACAACAGGATATGCCGGCTCCGCTCCCACCCCACATAGAAGCGTCATTTTCCGATATGAGGTTGCCAGAAATGAGTGAACTATCTGATTTCTCACAATAGACGCCTCCCCCATATCCACCGTTCGCGAGGTTCTTCGTTATGCAATTGCCCTGGATTATCGCGGTCCCGTTGCAGTATATTCCGGCGCCGCGCGAGGCCGAGTTACTGGATATCATATTGCCGCGAACGACGGGTGAGTCGTAGCAGTATAGCCCGGCACCCGCGAAATCGGCGGAATTTTCCTTTATTTGGTTATTTAGGATACTCGGCGAGCTGTCGTATTGACAGAATATTCCTCCACCATAGCTGGAGTAGTTGCCAGAGATAGTGTTGTTCTCAATCGATGGATCGCTAAAATCATAACAGCAAATTGCCCCACCAGAACTGAACATCCAAAAATCAGCAGAATTGTCACATATCATATTTTCGCGCACCAGAGGTGAGGCATACTCGCAGTATATCCCGCCGCCATGATCCGCCCTGTTATCGATTATCCGATTGTTGATGATTTTAATCGAGCCGTTTGTCGGCGAGTTGCGACAGAAAATTCCCCCTCCTGAAGCGTCTGAGGGCTCCCCGCCTGTAATCGTGAGCCCTTCAATTGTAAGCTCCCTGACGGCATTGCAGTGAATCACGCGATAGCCCGAATGACCGGCATCGAGGATCGTGGTCTCTCGATCTTCGCCGCGCAGGGATATCCAGCTTCTCATGATAAGTGGGAATGTCTCCCCGTTGCTTCCCGCGGAATAGCAGCCGGCCGCAACGTGAATTATGAGCGGCATCATCTCGGAGCCCTGAAGCGAGTTCAAGGCATGAGTGATCGTGCACCAGGGCGCGCCCTCTGTCCCCAAGCCGCCGTCATCGCCGAACTCCGCATCGACATAGAAATCTGTCGGGAAGCCCTGGAATACTCCGAACGGGGCTAACGAGATATCCGAGATAAACTCAATTGTGCCTGGCTGGGTCAATCCCGCTGCGAACGAATACTCGCCCTGTTGCCCTATAGGTGGCATTTCGCACGGCAAATCAAGCCAGCATAGCGGTGTCCGTCCCATCTCGAATCCCGACGGGACATGAAGGTCTGTTAACCAGGGTGTCAGGCCTTCAGCCCAGCCATCGTCCCCCAGAGTGAAGAGTCCGCCAGTTGCAGTCCAAAGCCCAACATACACATCAACAGAGGCGTCGTCTCCGTCATTCGCACCCGCAAGGCTAACCTCTACGGTATCGCCCCCATGATAGGAACCAGAATCAGTATGGATCGAGATCGTCGGTCCGGCGATCGCGCTCGAGACTAAGAAAATAGCCGCCACAAATGCAAACGACATAGCAGTTGCTCTCACTATCCCCTCCCTCTCGGAGATCTTCCCTATTCGGCCACCAGGGCCTGTTTTATTTTGCCCAGGACGAACGGGTGCTTCTCTTGCTGCTCGTATTTCTCGAGAAATTTTTTCGCATCGGGGTGGTCGCAGCTTGCGACCAGCTTCACGGCATGGCCCCTGATATTCCAGCCCTCTCCAGCCGAGTCATTCAGGAGTCGCTTCCCCAGCTTGAAGGCCTGCTTCTGCTGCTTGGTGCGGCGGCTCTCGGCCTTGAGCTTATTATCCGCCATCACTGTATCGAAATACCGGGCGAGCGCCTCGAGTGCATACAGGCGTCTCCTCTCGGGGACGTCGCGGGAAGCAGCCGCATCGGTCAACAGATCGAAGGCGATGTCGCCGTTTGCTACTCCCGCCAGTTGGAGAACAGCGGCACCTCTCACCGTGGCCTCCTCATCCTCGAGGGAGTCCATCAAGCGGAGCATGGCGACCTTGTGTGGGATTTTACCGAGAGAGATCGCAGCGGCAAGCCTTACGGATTGCTCCGGATGCTTCTGATAGGCGGCGATTGCGTTCACCTTCCCCGGATCACGCATCGCGCC
>JAFGIT010000275.1 GCA_016929465.1 Candidatus Coatesiibacteriota bacterium
TACATAATCAACTGGTGCCCGAGGTGCCAGACAGCGCTCTCCGACCTGGAGGCGGTCCATCTCCCTGTTGACGGCAATCTGTACTACATCAAGTATCCGATTAAGGACACGGTTGACCATATCGTGGTCGCCACGACGAGGCCGGAGACCATGCTCGGCGACACCGCCGTCGCGATACACCCAAGCCACAAGCGGGCAGAATTCCTGAAGAATAAGACCATCGTGCTCCCTGTCATCGGCCGTGAGATGCCCGTCATCTTGGACGACCAGGTCGATCCCGAATTCGGGACGGGCATCGTCAAGATCACTCCGGCGCATGACCCGAACGACTTCGAAATGGGCAACCGGCATGGTCTTCCCAGGATAACCGTCTTGAATAAAGACGGCACGATGAACCAGAACGCCGGCGAATATGCTGGGATGGACAGGTTCGAGTGCCGAAGGAAACTCATCCAATTCCTCAAAGAGAACGGGCTGCTCGAGAAGATTGTGCCGCATAAGCACATGGTCGGCCACTGTCAGCGGTGCGAGACGATGGTCGAGCCTTACCTCTCGCAGCAGTGGTTCGTCAAGATGAAGCCGCTCGCGGAGCCGGCGATCGAGGCGGTGAAAAACGGCGACGTGGAGTTCATCTCGGCGTCGTGGGCGAATCTCTATTATGAGTGGATGGAGAACATCCGCGACTGGTGCATCTCGCGCCAGCTCTGGTGGGGGCACCGGATCCCCGCTTACTACTGCCAGTCATGCGATTCGACAATGGTGGCCGCTACGAAGCCCGAGAGCTGCGACAATTGCGGTTCGAAGGACATCGTCCAGGACGAGGACGTGCTGGACACCTGGTTCAGCTCCGCGCTGTGGCCCTTCTCGACGCTCGGTTGGCCCGAAGAGACGGATGACCTGAAGCGCTACTATCCGACATCGTGTCTCATCACCGCCTTCGACATCATCTTCTTCTGGGTCGCACGCATGATCGTGATGGGCCTATATTGCATGAAGGAAGTCCCGTTCAAGGTCGTCTACTTCAACGGTCTGATCTGCGACGAGAAGGGGCAGAAGATGTCGAAGTCGAAGGACAACGTCGTCGATGCAAGGCAGCTAATTGCGGACTTCGGAACCGATGCAGTTCGCTTCGCGCTTGCTATCCAGTCTGTCCCGGGGCGGCAGTCGCTCCCGATTTCGGAGAGCCGCGTCGCGGGTTACCGCAATTTCGTGAATAAGATCTGGAATGCTTCGCGGTTCATCCTGATGAACCTGTCGGATGAGTCGAGTGGTTCGGAGCGAAGCAGCAAGGTTGGCGGCGGAGCAGGCCTCACGACGTTTGCGGACCTGGCGGAGCTCGGGAAAGAGAGCCTGCTGCTGCTTGCCGACAAGTGGATAATCAGCCGGCTGGTCCACGTTGTCCGCGACGTGACGGAGAGCCTTGAGCAATATAAATTCTACGAGGCGTGCGACACGCTGTATCAGTTCATCTGGCACGAGTATTGCGACTGGTTCATCGAGCTCGCGAAGCTCGACCTCTATCAGGAGGATGATCCGGCCCGCAAGGAGCGCTGCCACAAGCTGCTCTGCGGGACGCTTGATATAATCTTGCGTGTCCTGCATCCAATCATGCCGTATATCACGGAGGAGGTCTGGCAGCATCTCCCGAAGGGTGAGAACAGCCCCCTCAGCATCGCGGCCGCCGATAGTCCGGAGCCCGATCCTTCACTCATCGATGACAGAGTGGAGCGCGAGATGAATGTCCTGATGGAGATCATCATCAAGGCGAGGACGATGAGAAGCGAGATGAACGTCCCGCCCGCGGTCCAGGCACCGCTCGTGATCTATTCCAAGAAGGATGAGCTGCGACAGCTGATACGGGCACATACCGACTATGTCATGTCGCTCACGAAGACGAACAACCTGACCGTCACGGATGACGAGCCGGAGCGTAGGCACTGCGCGACAGCAGTAGCGGCGGATTGCGAGATATTTGTGCCCCTGGAGGGGATAATCGACTTCGACATCGAGCAGGACCGCCTAAAGCGCGAGATAGCGAAGGTCGCGAAGAACATCAAGACCGACGAGCTGAAGATCAGAAACCGCGAATTCATGGACAGGGCCCCGTCGGATGTCATCGAGCTCGTCACGAAGCGGCAC
Source organism: Candidatus Coatesiibacteriota bacterium (assembly GCA_016929465.1). Lineage (GTDB taxonomy): Bacteria > B130-G9 > B130-G9 > B130-G9 > B130-G9 > JAFGIT01. The sequence continues at coordinate 2,140 of JAFGIT010000275.1, forward strand.
AAGGCATCGATGGAGCAGAAGGCTAAACTCGAGCGGGCGCTAAAGTTCGTCTCCGACTGATGGATTTCGACGCCAGGCTCGCGAACTGCCAATCGATAGTCGATATTGCGCTGAGGCGCCCACGTCGTGCCGCTGCGGCGGATTGTGCGTCCTGCGCACCCGACTGCCTCGCGGTCGCGACCGAATACGCGCTGGACGGCGGCAAACGCCTCCGCCCCTACGTCGTCTTCGCGGTTGCCGAGCTGCTGAGGCGAGATCCCCTCGATTTCATCGAGGCGGCGTGTTCGGTCGAATGCATCCACACGAGCTCGCTCATACTTGACGACCTGCCGTGCATGGACAATTCGGACACGAGACGCGGCAAGCCCTCGCTTCACAGCGAATTCGGCGAAGCGATGGCCATCCTGACGGCCGTCTCGCTCCTATCTCGCGGCTTCGAGCACCTGGCAAAGAACGCCGCGGACCTCGGGCTTTCGTCGAAGGCGACTGGCCGCGCGCTGAAATGCCTTGCCCACAAGGTGGGCGAGAACGGCATGGCCTCTGGCCAGATGGCGGAGCTCCTGTCAGGAGCGCCGACCGACCTCAGGTCGATGGAGCTCGTCAACGACCGCAAGACAGGCCTGCTCTTCGTCGCATCGGCCGAGATCCCCGCGATACTCGCCGGCGCAACCGAGGCCGACATCGAGGCCGTCGGCCGCTACGCCCATGAACTGGGCCAGGCCTACCAAATAACCGACGACATCCTGGACCTCCCAACGAAAAAGGCCGCCTCTGACCACCCAGACAGCGGACCAAAGCACGAAAAACGCACAATCGCAACACTCCTCGGCCCCGAAAAAGCCGCCCAAAAAGCCCACGCCCACATCGACGCCGCCCTCGACGTCATCAAAACCTACGGCGCCCCCGCGGAAGCACTGAGGCTGCTATGCGATTATGTGCTGGGGAGGGTGAAGTAAGAGCCTTCGCTCTCTCTCGCGGCTCACAATCCACTCCATGCTGAAAGCCCGCGGTGGCAACTATTAAGGAATACTTAATAGTTCGACGGGAAGCGGACCGACCCATTGCAGATCTTGCGCACTCTTTGACGGAAGCGAGCAGATTGTGCACGCGCTGAGTGCACAATTATCCATGAATAATGAGAATATTTTTCAAATATAGTTTGTTCAAATGCTTTATGCTAAAGGAAACGAGACTACCTACAAGATTCTTTTCGATCATCTTGACTCGCTTGGTAGAATTAGATATAGCATCAAGCGTGATATCAGTAACAATAATTCGATGTGATAGAAGGTATCAAGAACAAATGGGTTTTCGAGATCGGCCCGAATATATTGAATGGCGCAAAGCTGTTCTGGAGCACTTTGGGAGCACATGTGTCCTATGTGGTCATTCCGGCAACATCCATATTCATCATGTGTTGCCAGTTAATACTTATCCCGAGCTTGTATTTGAAGTTACAAATGGCGTTCCACTATGTGGAAATTGCCATGCAGAGGTTTCTGGGAACGAGCTTGCTTACGTGGACCGGTTCATTGAGCTACAGACGTCCATACTCGGTATTGAAACCGATGAGACAGAAGCGCAGAACAAATTGCGAAAGGCTGCGGAGGAGGCTCCCCAAGACCCGAAGGCTGTTGCGGAATGGCTCAATGCCACGCGAGATTGCTCAATTGCGATAGAATTCTTTGAGAGGAACAGAGAAAGCATCAAGATGACCGGAGATATTGCTGAGGTCATGACTTATATTTATAGCGCTGCAGAAAGACACTCTGATGCGATCGATTTGGGAGAACTAGCTTTGATTCTCGCGAAGAAGGAAGGCGGTCGCGCAGAAGACATTTCACATATTGGGTGCTGCCTTGAAAGGAACATAAGGGCCTTGAAAGGGCTTTCAGAAGCCCATTTATTCATGGCCGCTTTGGTGGAGGAATACCCCAAGAATGGGCCCCTCCATACTTGCCTGTCACAAACGCTATGTGAGATCGCAGAGGTGAAAAGGGACCATAGACATCCCGATGAACCGCTACCTAGAGCCTGTCTGGAGCATGCGCTTAAGGCGGCATCGCTCGCGCCCCATGATTCCACATGTCTCTCTTGGGCATCTTTTATATGCTTGGAGTTTTTCATGTACAAGGATGCCCTCATATATGCCAAGCGGCAGTTGAGCATGGCAAAGGACGATGAAAAGAAAATAGACGCCATGAATAACATAGCTAATGTGTACCGTCGCAATGAACTCTATGGAGATGCAATCGGCATTTACCAACAGATAGTTGATATGGACCCAGATGACACCTTGGGCGCAGGAGCAGGTGCCATGGCGGACATAGCGTTTTGTCTTTATATGCAAGACAGACTCTCCGCTGCTAAGGCCATGGCAAAGCGCTGCCTGATGTTTGATCCTGAGAACAAAGACGCGTTGAGCACGATCTCTTATATAGAGAAAACGGAGAAGATGGATTACTGAGATCCCGGACTGACCTTTCTGCTTCCTATCGACCTTAATCCAGCTGTCCATGCTTCCGGCATTATTGGGCCACTCATCCTTGCCCATGGAGCGCTGCTTAATTGCAGACCCGAGAGATGTATCGGGCACTTGAGACGACAATGGGTTCTTGCGGACGCCGGTCCATGCACCGCTTGTTTCTATATCAACCAGCCAATATTCATATAGGGTGCCTCGCTGAATAGAATGATCGATAAATCTATATGATTCACCCGAGAATGGCGTGCGTTCCCAAATTCAACAAAGGCCTCGGTATATCGCAGCTCACGCATCCATCTGGTTCGCGGCGAGGCTGCAGAGGCCCGTCGCCTGTCGGCGACTATCGCCGGGGAGATCAGGATGGAAATTGAGTCTGGATGGGTGATTGATGGCAATTCATTCATAGTATCCCGGCCAGACGCGAGGATCTTCCAGTTTCGTCCATTGGTTATTCTCAAAACGATACCAATTGCCGGGTTCTGTCCGTCTCTCGGTGGAAGGGCCGACCCTTACGGCAGCAATGACCATCATTTCTCCACGCGCCTCGAACAGCTTATATTTATACGGATCATCCTTGCGATTATCTCGCGCCAGTGCCGGATCATCCCTTCTTAGGCCCTCAATAGCATAAGAATCAATACGATCGATGTGTTCGAATGCGACCAGCGCCGTGCCTCCTCCGCCTCGCCTGCTCGGGCGTACCACATTAAGAGCATTGACCAAAATTGTATAAGTATAGCATCTAGAGCCTTCGTCACAGTCAATCTGGCCGTTAGCTAGCTTCTGAAAGCTATGATTCTTGTCGATGTCGCATCGAGGATTCAGGATGAAGTCCGGCTTGCGCCTGTAGATCTCTGCCAGCTCGCGACTGTAATCGACACAGAGAGGCACAATTATCCTCCCCAGCCGCGTCTCAAATTGGGGAATGAACTTGCCGCATGCCATCTCCTTGGCGAACTTCTCCTCAAAATTGGCTTGATGGCATTTGGCGTATCGATAGTCATCGCCATCGATTATTGTCGGGCAAATATTGCGATTGTCATCATCATAATAGCTGCCGCAGACGACCATCATGCTCGAGTAATTGGTCTTGATTTCATTGACCCATTCCTCTGCAAAGCTGAGCTCCGGGAAACAGATTATGTCCACTCCCTCATCAACAGCGATGTCCAGCGCCCCGAGGATTTTTCGCTTAACATCCTCTTTGCAGGCGTCCTTCAAAATGAATGGGAATGTCGGCGTCAATGAGAAGTCCAGTTGGACCAGACACACCTTTACCCATTCGCATGCTGGATTCCCGTCAATTAGCTTGACCAGCTTTATTTCAACTCGCTCCTCCGCCCCCTCCGAATCTGCTGTTAAAGGAGGCAACTGGAATGCTTTGCTAATCTCAGTACTCAAAGTCCCATCCAACATCTGAGCGGCATTCAGACCATAAAGCAGGGCAATCTCCTCAGTGTGAGGAACATCTTCGAGGCTCCTATATTTTTGGAGGGCCTCTACGATTGTATCGATCGCATTTACAGCAGCTAGAAACTCCGTCAGATTGAGCTCTCGAAAGACTGTCCTGGCCGTATGAAGAGTGTCCAATCCAACCTCCCCAAACGACAATGCGTCGGAAAGGGATTCAATACAGGCCCTTTTGCTTTCGAGGATTCGTAGCGAGTCCATCGGAATGCTCTTCCCCGCGAAATCTTCCGTCAAGGCTGCGATGAATTGACCATCCCTTTGCACATTGCTTTTCAATTCAAGCAAGGTCTGACTTCTCAGCGAGCTCATAAAATCAACGTCCAGAGATCTCAACCTCTTCATCAATGCCAGCCCATTCTTGGCGGTTTTTGCTGCATCTATAGCCATTTCAGCATTCGGTTCTTCACTGAGGAATGAAAATAGCTCACCGGCTTTGATGAAATTCCTCTCTGCCTCCTCGTAGCGGAACATGTTGAGTAACTCGACACCTTTGTTAAACCGTGCATTGGCATTCTGCGGATGCAGCTTCAAGACTGCATCATGGGCATCCAGGGCCTCCTTATAGCGGCCAAGTCTGCTGAGCAGGACCGCCCTGTTGATTCCCGGCGGGGCGAATCCAGGGTCGATTTCCAATGCCTTGTTATAGGAGTCCAAAGCCTCTTGATCGCGATTCAATCTCTCAAATGCGACGCCTTTGTTGTGCCAGGGCTTCGGGTTTTTCGGATCGAGGCCAATGACCATGTCATGCGCAGCCAATGCATCCTCGTATCGGCCTAGCTCAGTTAGGGTGGTGCCTTTATTAAACCATGCGGCAGTTAAGCCGGCATCGATCTCCAGTGCCCTATTTAGCGACTCCAGAGCTTCCTTGCTCTGGCCGAGCCTGTTATGCGTAATCCCTTTGTTATAGAAAGCTGTCGCGTTCTTCGGGTCAAGAGCAGAGGCTCTTTCCAGAGCCTCCAACGCATCCTCATATCGGTCAAGGTCAGCCAGCAGAGCCCCCTTATTCCCCAACGCATGCACGTTGTCAGGTTCCCGATCCAAGACATCGTCAAGTAATTGTAGAGCCGCCTGAGGCTTCCCGAGTCTTATCAGGGTAACACCCTTGCCAATCATCGCTTCAGTATTCCCAGGATCCAATTCAATAGAATTGTCAAATGCACTAAGTGCCTCAGAATCCCTGCCCATCTCGGATAGGATGCCGCTGAGATTGAACCATGCTGTCGCATGGTTCGGCTCCAGTTCAATGATCCGCTCCATCATGCGCAAGACCACATCATGCTCTCGCTTGCTCCATAGGTCCCCAGCGATTCTTAGAATCTCAGGAATCTCCTTCTCTCCCGCTAGTTTAAGTGCCTCGTCTATCTGACCTTTTTTGATGAGGTCCAATATCTCCCGCATCTTGGGGCTCAGATTTTCTTTGTCCGTCATCTCCCGGCAGCCTCGAATTATTCCATGGAACTCATTATCGATGTTGATATAATTATCAAGAGCCGCCCTGCCATGTCAATATGAGCAATCTCGAGCAATTGCGGATTGACCCGACCGCCCACGACGGGCAAGATTGGTGTCGGAAGGGAGGTTGTGTGGATGGACCGTGTGGCGGTCAGACCGGAATTGCTGCGATGGGCGCGGGAGCGTTCGGGGAGGAGCATTGACAGTCTTGTGAGGCGGTTCCCAGGGCTGAAGCTCTGGGAGAGAGGCAAAGAACGTCCGACGTTCAAACAGCTGGAGAAGCTCGCCAAGGCAACCCATACGCCATTTGGATACTTTTTCCTGACTGCGCCTCCGAAGGAGTCAATTCCCATTCCCGACCTTCGCACGGTCGGCAATCAATATATGGAACGCCCGAGCCCGAATCTATTGGACACCGTCCACACGATGCAGCGCCGTCAGGCCTGGCTGCGGGAAATGCTTGTCGAATGCGAAGCGGAGCCGCTGGAATTCGTGGGAAGCGCCAACCTGACGGATGAAGCGGAGGCCGTCGGACGCGAAATGCGGCGTATAGTGGGCCTGGAGGATGGATGGGCCGCCAAAGTGCGGACCTGGCAGGAGGCGGTCGGTGAGCTGCGCCGCGCCATCGAGAAACTGAATGTCATGGCCATCATCAATGGCGTTGTCGGGAACAACGCGCATCGCAA
>JAFGIT010000276.1 GCA_016929465.1 Candidatus Coatesiibacteriota bacterium
CGGGCCTTCATACATCGCATTGAAGGGGCACACCGCAATGCAGGTCCCGTAACCGAGGCAGCCATAGGGGCAGCTCTTATCTCCTCCGCCGATCAGCGCGGCAGCTTTGCAGTCCTCGACGCCCCTGTAGTCGAACTTCTTCCCGACCACGTTGTCACCGCCACCGCAGAGTATCCGCGCCACCTTTTTCACCACGGCGCCCGCCTCGAGACCCATTTCAGAGCAGATATTCTCGATTGCCGAGGCGTCGCAGACGGGGCACTTCGTCACCGCGACTCCCTCGAGGATAACCGCCTCTGCGAGGCCACCGCAGCCCGCGTAGCCGCATCCCCCACAGTTAGCGCCAGGCAAGAGCTCGGTCAACTTCTCAATCCTCGGATCGACCTCAATTGCGAGCTTCTTCGAGGCTATTCCAAGGCCCAGACTCGACCCAAGACCCAACGCAGCCATAACTAAGATAGCTTCTAACATATCTATTCCTTCCGAACGCCTATCAGAATCGTAACTAGCATTTTGGCAAAATCACGAGCCGTAAATTTAGTTGTCCGGAGAGTCACTGTCAACAAGGCTGCGGCAGACATTCCCAAATTGAGAGGAGTACAGGCCCGGTGATGAAATCAGATCAGAGAACTGGCGATTCGATGTGCTTTGCGTCACCATAGCGGTTGATACAGATATATTATTGCCCGCGTTGCCTCTAGTACTTCATCGCTCATTCACGCCTCGACGCTCTGAGATTGACCTTCGTCAGGGGGTGAACGCTGTGATGAGGGGTCAAAAGGCTATCACAACGGTCTATTATACGCCAGAGTTTCCGCTACCGGACGGAGGCCCCGCCCAATCCCCAATTAGGGGCAATTCTAGCAATCAAAGCCGATGATTTGACGCTAGTACTATCATATTCGGCAGAAATGCGCTCGACGAAGAGAACCTGAACGGTAGCATGGCCCCACAAATACTATAAACGCCCTTCTAATAGGTAGTTATCGCTGCTTCGTGATCTCATGCAGATCTGTGGATATGTGATGTACTAGCACCGTTGAAATTTTACTGCCGATTCCGCCGCATGCTCGACTCAATGCGTATTTGCCCGCTGTATATAGGCTGTATAGCCTATGTAACCTCACGGGAATGTGCCGATTCTGACATGTAAGCTCTTTTGAAGAATCTTCTAAACAAATGCGAGGGATATGGCGATACCTAACTTAGGGAAGCAATGGAACTCTCGACTTAAGCAATCATCCATATGATTTATCAACGTCAAAGGCTTCGCAGAGTGGGAAGCAGACGAAACCAACAGAGTGGGAGGTATCTGATGGCGGACAAGCTAATTAGCTACTATGACGAGGCGAACAAGCTAGGAGGCCTCAAGGCGAAGATGAGGCTGGCTGTTTTGACAGCCATCCCCAGCTCGAAGGCCGCATCCGAACCCGATTCGCCAGGGAACATTCAGAAGTTCGAGCAGGCGATGCGCGAAATTAGGAAAGAGTTTTAATAGATAAAAGGGGAGGTAAACATGGCTAATATGATTAAAAACACGGTCAAATATGATCATTTCTTCGATGAGGGTACCAAGAGGCACAAGATCAATGGGATCCAGTCGGTACTGCACTGCCACCACTACACGTCCCTCTACACCCAGCTCGCAATCGATGCGGGTGAAACCGGGCTGTTGACGGAGTGCGCACGCGACGCCGTTCGCGATATTCTGGACAACTACTTCGCGGCGAATCCGGAAGTCGACTCTATCCAGAAGAAGATAGAGATTGCATGCCAGTATTATGCTTTGGTTGGTCTCGGCACCATGAAGGTCCACTTCCTCGGGGATTACAGCGGCTCGGTTGAGGTGCTATCATCTCACACCGACGATGGCTGGATGAAGAAATGGGGCCAGTATGATAGGCCGGTCAACTACATAAGCGCCGGCTTCATCGAGGCGATGTTCGAGGCAGTTCTCGGGCTTCCCGCGGGAGCTTTCCTGGCGAAGGAGACTCAGAGCATCGTAATGGGAGCCAAAACCTCACTGTTCAACGTTACAAGGAGATAAGATATGGCCATAGACAGGAAAAAAGTCATCGAGCAGATGTCCAGGATCGAGATCCTGCCGGATGAGAATGGAATAATCGAAGGCTATAATGTCCTCGTCACTCAGTTGTCAACCGCATTTTGGAACTCATTCGCCGAGAGACTGACCTCGAAGACGGAAGAGGACATGCTCGAAGCGAAGGAGTATTTGCTTTATAACGCAGCGCACGAGTGCGGGTATCATACGGGTTACGGCATCATTACTTCCGATGAGTGGAACGCGGTTGTGCGCCCGATGATCGAGAAGGTCCCAGAGGATGTTCTCTATGGCGCCTATGCAGTCTTCACAGCCTGGGGCTGGGCTGATTCTGAGATAGTCGAGCTCATTCCGGGTGAGAAGATGGTCGTGAGGGCCTATGACTATTACGAGGCAGATATCGCCAAGTATGGCGCGTCCAAGAAGATGAGCGCCTACATGATCGCCGGCGTCAGCGCCGCGTTCATGGAGCTCGCCTACGCTGGCGAGTATGATCCAAAGGGGAAGGTCATCGGCATCTTTGTCTGCAAGCAGGTGAAGGGCATCGAGTGCGGCGACTCCTACGGCGAATTCATCGTAACGAAAGCAGACTGACAGCAATTGGAGCAATGGGGGGCGGCAATCTCTTGCTTGCCCCTCTTCTGTTCCTCCGCCGCTGGATAAGCAAATGAGCGATACCTGCATATATCTCAATAATGCTGCAACGAGTTACCCCAAGCCAGAACCGGTATTGAGGAGCATTGCAGACCTATTGAATAGACCTCCTTTTCATCATGCCCGAACAGGCTTTGAACACGAAGCGGTCGATATCGTGGGTGAGTGCAGAAAAGAGCTGGCAGCCCTTTTCGGAGCGCCGGATCCCAACAGGATAATCTTCACTTCGGGCTCGACCGAATCGCTCAATCTTGCTCTATACGGCCTGCCTTTGAAAGGGAAGCATGTTGTCACGACGACGATCGAGCACAACTCGGTGCTTCGCCCCCTCAAGACGATGGAGAGAGAGGGCCTGATAACGATCTCGATTGTGGGGTGCGACGAGAATGGATTCGTGCCAGTCGAGGAGATAGAGGTCGAGATCAGGGAAGATACCGGCGCGATAGTAGTCAATCACTGCTCGAATGTGACCGGAGCACCTATGGATATCGAGGCGATCGGTCAGATAGCGAGGCAGAGATCGATCCCGTTTGTCGTGGATGTATCGCAGAGCGCGGGCATATACCCCATAGACGTCGAGCGCATGAACATCGATGTCTTGGCGTTCACTGGCCACAAATCACTGTATGGACTGCAGGGCATCGGCGGCGCTTATATCAGGGAAGACCTCGAGCTGAAGCCGCTGAAAATAGGTGGGACGGGTGTCCGTAGCGACTATCTATTCCAGCCCGAGACCGTTCCCATGTACTACGAGGCGGGCACCCAGAACCTGCCGGGGATTGTCTCCCTCTATGAGGGTGTCAAATTCATCCGCGAGAGGAACATCGACGAGATACGAAAGCACAAAGAGCGGCTGGTCTCGATGATGAAGGGGAGATTATCCAAAATGGACAAGATCGTGACCTTCCCCAACGGCTCCTGCGATTGGCCGACCACTATTTTCTGCTTCAACATCAAGGGGATGGACCCTGCTGACGTGGGCTACATACTGGAGAATAGCTTCAACATTGTGATAAGGTCGGGCCTCCATTGTGCACCGCTTATTCACGCGCGTATCGGGACTTTTCCAGACGGCTCGGTGCGGGTCAGCCCTTCCTTCAGCACAACTGACGATGATGCTGAAGCTCTGGTCGAGGCGGTAGAGAAGATAAATTCCATGGTTGATTGAGCCCATGAAGGTGATAGAGGTCAGGCACGTTGAGGATTGCTTCGACGGGTCGCTCATAAAGGAGCTCCTCTTCGAGGCAGCGATCACGAAGGAGATGATCTTCGCGCTCGGCAAGAATGAAAAGGTTCAGTATTTCGCGGACTTCGCAAGGCCGTTTTTCAAGATAAGGGTCGATGGCCTCTTCGACCTAAAGGGGATTGAGGGCAACCGCTCGATGCGGATTCACATCAAGAATCCCGATTCATACTCACTCGAGGACTTCATCGAATTTGCTTCAGGAATTATCTGAATAAGCGCCAAAGAGGGGGCGCGGTAGCTGGTGCTCGGCGCTCTCGGAGCTCGTTCTCACAAGCCCCCTCGTAATTCCTGGCAGTCTCTCCTGGCCATCCTGGCTGAGGCATTTCCGTCGATTGCGAGCTTTGGCCTCAGCTATCTCCGCCTATGCCATAGAGGCGGCAGCGCACCAGTGAGGCTGTGATGACCGCCGTCGCGAGTCTGTTATCTCGCGTTGCGGCGAAGTATTTGTCCGCAGATTACGCAGATGAAGAGACAGATTGGTTTTGGTATGGATCAATGGGTTAGGGAGAGTTCAAAGCTCAAAGTTCAAAGTTCAAAGTCCAAAGTTAGCCGGCGGTTGATCAAGGGGATCAACAGCTCCTAATCTGCGAAAATCTGCGCAATCTGCGGATAGATTCTTCGTGGACGAACTTCTAATCAATCCACGGTCCGATGAGATTAATGCTCTTGACAAAGCAAGGTGCATAAATGAATCTTGCGACCGTAACGAATAGCACGACCGGGTGGTGAAGCCCGCCGGTATCCAAGGGAAGCCCAGAGCATATCGCGTGTGCTCGATCGCTTCTCAGTTTGTTATTCAGATGCATGCCGAAGTGGCGGAAGTGGTAGACGCGCTAGGTTCAGGACCTAGTGTGTAATTGCGCACGTGGGGGTTCGAGTCCCCCCTTCGGC
>JAFGIT010000277.1 GCA_016929465.1 Candidatus Coatesiibacteriota bacterium
CCACTATCCTGTCATCAAAATCCAGAAATCCACCACCGGTTGACCTACAAATCAACCATTTCACATCCTCTTGCGGAACTGCTGCGGAAAAGACGCCAGCGGCGGCGGAGGCGGGATAGTTTGCTATAGAAGTTCGGCCCACGTTCACGACAATGTCATCTCGAAAAACGAGTCAGAGAGAGGAGGTGGCCTGAGCTGCTTGGGCGGGCGTTCCGCACGAATAACCGATAACTTGATTTCAGAGAATTCGGCATATTGGTATGGTGGCGGCATTTCGTGCGATATGCATAGCTCCCCCCGAATATCGGGCAATATAATCCTGGCCAATTCTGCTTCCTCCGGTGGCGGGATCCATTTCGATGGCCGTTCTCCTTCGATTCTGAATAATGTCATTGCTGAGTGCCATGCATCCCATGACGGCGCAGGCATATACGGCGAATCTGGCACTTTCGACGCAATGAACAACACGATTGTCTTCAACGAGGCGAGAAATGAGGGTGGCGGGATCTATTGCGAGGATGACTGCCATCCGGAGATCGTAGATTGCATTATCTGGAACACATGGGGATCCAGCGACGATCTGAATGGGTGCACAGCTACTTACTGCTGTATTCAGGACAGGGACTCGGGGGAGGGCAATATCCACCTGAATCCCCTCCTCGTGCCAGGCCCGCTTGGTAGCTATTATCTGGCCCCTGACAGCCCGTGTATATACGCCGGAAGCCAATCAGCCGAGGAAGCCGACCTTTCTAATCTGACGACGCAGGCTGATTCCACCCCGGACACAGGCACGGTGGACATGGGATATCACTACCCAATCCCTGAATAGGCTCAGCTCGCCAGGGCCGCCGTTCTGCTCTCGGCAAGCGCGTGATAGCGGAGGAATTGCGCCGCCTCGTCTCTGCCCATGTGATGCTCGAGGAGCTTGTGGTCTGTTTTAGCCAGATCAACGACGATGAGTGCATCCAGGACTCCACTGAAATGCGGATCGATACTCGATTCTACGAGCATTGCCCCCAATCCGACGTAGTGCTTGAGTAGGATCGGGACGCCCCTTCCACCCTCGATCTCGGAGACGATATCGGATAGCTCGCCGAAGTCGAGAGTGAACTCCATGGCCGTCCTGAGTTCCTCTCTCCTGAGAGCTTTCAGTTTGAGTGGATTCTTCGCTTTGACCAGCTTGGATAGGTCCTTCATCAAGTTGTTGCGCTCGAGAAAGGAGATCATCAGCTGCCTGGAAGCTGAATTATAGCCCTCATCGATGCTGACAGGCCCGAAGAGGTGTCTATACTTCCTTCTCCTATAGACGAATCGACCTATGCCCTTCCACAGAAGCAGCAGCGGCTGATATTGACGTTGATACTCCGGCCTTACGAACGAGCGACCTAGCTCGATTGCGGGGTATATTTGGTTCAGGAATCGGGCCCCGTAGTTGAATAGCGTGCGCGTATATAGCCCACCTTTGCCATGCAGCGGGAGTATTTCGTCCGTCATACCCAGCCTGTAGGCGCCCACGATCTCCTGGCCCTCTTTGTGCCAGAGAAAGAGCTGCGTGTAATAGCTGTCGAATTGGTCTATGTCCAGGCTCTTGCCGGTCCCCTCGCCGGCTGCACGAAATGTGATCTCCCTCAGGCGCCCAATCTCTTGCATGATCCGGGGTATCCGCTCCCCGACTGCCTCATAGACCGTGTAATTGTGGTTCTCCAGCAGAATGCTCTCGGATCCAAGTGAAGCGACTTCGCCCGCGACTGCCTTGTCCTGCCTGAGGGATATGACTCGTGTCCCGATTCTGTCGTGGTAGGTAACTGCTTCCCGCTCGGGATGTATCCCCTGCTTTTCCTTCCGGTTCGCCAGCATATAGGTCCTCATGCGGAGGTAGTCCATCATCTCGCGGTCCGTCTCGAATGCAGAGAGCTTCGAATAAGAAATCGGCCGGCCGATGTGCATCTCGACCTCGCGATTCGCCTTATTGAGAAGCTCGCGCGGGAGCATCGCGGTCCGGACTCTAGGGTGCGCAAGCCCCAACAGGTGAAACAAGGCGCTGTTGATGCCGGAGAAATACACCGGGATGACAGGCGTTTCCGTCTTCCGAATTATTCTGCCTATACTCTCGTTCCACTTCGGATCGACTATCTTCCTTGACTTGAGCGTGGCGTGGGCAACCTCCCCGGCGGGGAATACTCCGAGCATTCCGCCGTTCTTGAGCCAATTGAGCGTCTCCCGCAGGGGCTTGATATTGGCCATCAACGATGATTCTCGCACGTATGGATCGACCAGGAAGAAATTCTCGCGTATCTCCGGTATCAGCCCTAAGAGGTAGTTCGCCATCACCTTCACATCCGGTCTGATGCTGCGGAGTATCGAGCAGAGAATGACGCCCTCGACTGCTCCGAAGGGATGGTTCGCGACGATTATAGCGGGACCGGTGCTCGGGAGCTTGCGCAGATCGTCGTCAGAGACCTTGCAGGTGACATTCAGCCTATCTAAGAGCTTCTGAAGGAATGGGACGTTGTCCCCTCTCAACTGCAGATCGTCGTAAAGCCGCCCGAATTCGCGCAAATGCAGAACTCTCTCTAATGGGCGATGCAGAATTGAGAATCCCCCTCGAAAGAGGGGATTACTGATTCTGGGAACTAGGTCGATATTGCCCGCGCCGATCGAGATTGTGCTTTCCAAGGAAATAGCCTCCAGCCATTTCAGAGTTCAATCCATGCGAGGCTGTTTATTCAGCCGCTATCAACTCAATAGGGCGCCTGAATGAGACCGGTATTAGGCGTTTGTGAGGCATCCGCTAATGTGGCAGGATCCTATGGGGCAGTATGCCCTGCTATCGATAGCTCAAAGCAGCAATTGACTTAAAGGGGAGGTTGAACAATACTCCGTATTACATCATTAATTTCAATAGAGAACAAAACAAACCGCCGCGATGGAGGAGTCAAAGGTGAGTATGACAGAAGCGGAGCAAGCAGCTGTTTTTGACAAGGTCAAATCGCTGCTTATAGAAGGTGATTCATTTGAGGCTGTGTCGTATGTGAATGGACTTGGCGAGCCGCTCGAGGTCGCTCGGCACTACGCCAGTCTCGTCGGAGAGCTCTATTCCAAGGAGCGCTCGGTCCCATCTATGCTCTTTCTGGGCAGGGCGGGGCTGCAGTATTGCCTGACGAAGGCAGATGATCTAGCGGTTCAGGATCCGGATCTCTCGCGCAAGCTGAAAGGTGCTGCCAAGGTCATATCATTTAATTTGTCTGCAAACACGTGGCCGGGCTGGGGCGACGAGGGCATTACGTTCTCGCGGCAGGATTCAATAGCAGGTCTCGACGCTGCCAAGCTCAATCTCCGGATGGTTAGAGAACTCGGCGAGGGGCCTGATCCTCTTTCGGTCTCTCATTGGGCAATTGGATCACAGTATATGGCGCTCGGCGAGTATGAGAAGGCACTAGCGGCTTTCGAGGCTTCCAAGGGCGAAGCCATCGTGGGAAATAACAAGGCGGGGGAGTTGCTGGCTCTCGGTTATATAGGCATCACGAACATACTCGCTAAGCAGATTGATCGCGGCAAAGGCGAACTCGATGAGGCAATCGCTGGACTCGAGGGACTCGACACCGAGGACAGCAGATTCTTCATCGATCAGTTGAAGACCGCCCTCGACATTTTCTCGAGCTAATCGGCGCCGAAAAGACCCTCGATTCTGAGGGCGACTCGCATCAAGGGGCGGCGTCGGGACGCAGAAGCAGAGCGACTCATCGTTTTGCTGGACATATCCCATACGAACAGCCTATATTCAGCCAGAAACTGCGGGTGTCCCCGCGCGCTACAGACCACAGATAGCCAAGAACTGAGACGGAGGTATATCAGATGAGGCAAATTGCCGTCTTCGTTAGTCTCTTCCTTTTGCTCGCGTCGAGCACGATGCTGCACGCGACGCCATCCATCCAGATTGTGACCGATGAGGCCGAATATCAATCCGGCGATACAATCGAGGTCAGTCTCGGGGCGGCAAATGAAGGCGATCCCATTGATGTCGATGTTTATGTCGCGCTTATCTTTCCCAACGGTGCGATGTGGACATGGGCTGAAGAGGCCTGGCATGATGGCCTCGTCCCGTATCTGGCGGGGATTCCACTGCCGACGCCATTCGAATTTCCGATAACGCCCCTATTCTATTTCGGCGTTCCGGCAGGTGTCGAGGGCTACTTCCAGTTTGCCGCAGCGATGACCGCTCCCGGCACGCTCGATTTCACCTGCGATCCGAGTTTCGCCCCATTCTCTATCTCTGAGGGAACCGTCCCCGCCGTTGACCTCTATGTCGATCCAGTCGATGGCAACGACATAAATGATGGCTCTGAATCACGACCATTCAGGACAATCACTTATGCCCTCCAAATCGCCTCGGAGGAGACGGAGCGAGTCAGAATCAACCTGGCGGCCGGCACTTATTCTTTGAGCACAAACGGCGAGACGTTTCCATTGGTGATGATTAGCAATATGGAAATCGTCGGTCCGGCGACGGGCTATCGGGATCCCCAGGCGGTCCTGGACGCGGAGGGCGGATATCGATTGATAGACTGCAGGGACATTGTCGATGCCGCTGTCCAGAATGTCATGATAACTGGCGCCGTAGGTAGCCGCATTAGAGGCAAGAACTGCGGCGCGGGAATAAGCATAGCCAGTTCGGTGATGAGCATTGCAGGATGTGCTCTTCATGGCCTTGAGGCCTATCATGGCTCAGCGATGGTCATAGAGGATGGAAGCCAGGTCTCGATTTCAAACAGCGCCTTTTCTGGGAATTCCGCTCGATACAGTGGCACAGTGGACATCTATGGCTCATCGGTAGAGATCAGTAGCACTGTCTTCGATGATAATCTCACAACAGGGGAAGGCGGCGGCCTTCACTTGAACAACAGCGATGTGGTCGTGTCCGACAGCTCTTTCGCGGGTAATACAGCTCAAGATGGTGGCGGGGCGGTTTTCTTCACGGATGGAATGCTATCCGACCCTGACAATTTGCCGACGCTGACTATCGACAGCACGGATTTCACGGATAATTCGTCCTCAGAAGGAGGAGCGATTTTCACTGTGTCGGTTACTTCCCCCTCAGAAGGGGAATTGACGGTATCCCTCTCGGATTCGAGCTTCTCGGGCAACACCGCGACGGAGAACGGCGGCGCTATTGCTGCGGAGAATGCGCTCGTTTCGGTTAATGGTGGGACGTTCACCGATAATTCCGCTGGAGGCAGTGGCGGCGCGGTAATTCAAATAGGCAATCTTGAGGTTGAGTTCGAGAGCGACTACTTCGACGTTGCTTTCGAAGGCAACACCGCTGGTGGCAATGGCGGAGCGATTGCGAATGAGGGCATTCCCCTCAACCTCTGGTACGACACATGGTGGTCTAACGTTGCTGATGGTAGTGGCGGCGCGGTTGCGAATGAGAATGCGCCGGCTCAAATCGAGGGTGCGACGTTC
>JAFGIT010000278.1 GCA_016929465.1 Candidatus Coatesiibacteriota bacterium
ATTGGCTGGGAAGCAGGGATTCGAACCCCGGTTCCGTGATCCAGAGTCACGTGTCCTACCCCTGGACGACTTCCCAGCGCAAGGTGCGCGACCGTATATTCAGTTACGAATATATCGCATCCTAACATAATGCCCCGACCCCCAATATGTCAAGCTTGTGCCGCCATTTGCCTCGCTCCGCAACACCGCGACGGAGTCCTCGCGGCTCTATACCACCTAAAATGGACAGAAATCGCCGAAGGCACATTGCAGTATCTTCGCCATCGCTTGAAATCGGCAGCCATCTGTTGCAGAGTCCACCATAGTCTTGACTTCGATGGAATTCACCTCTTGGATTGACTGATCATGCGGCTAATTCTCATTGAGACTCTCCTGGTGTTGGGATTGACTTTGGGCGCTCTCGCCTTGTCGTCTGCCGTCTATGCACAGGAGAATCCAGATGCACAAGGGCTGGAGAACGGCTCAGCTGTGTATGCCCAGGATGAATTGAGCGAATCGAGCTGTCCGGAGGGAATGGTGTTCATCGCATCAACAATCGCTGTCACTGACCCATCTGGCGAGCCAATTAGGTCCTTCTGCATGGATATATTCGAATATCCCAACATTCCGGGAAGCATGCCCAATTACAACATCTCTTGGATAGAGGCCCAGGCGAACTGCGTTCAGGAAGGAAAGAGACTCTGCACATCATCTGAATGGGTACTAGCATGTTCTGGCCCATCCAACTCGCTCTACCCGTATGGCAGCGAGTACAATAACGAGGCCTGCAACACGGAGGGGGAATGGATGATGAACGGAAGCAGGGCGGTTATCTCGGGGGCCTTTCAGGGCTGCAGGAGCGGCTATGGAATAATGGACATGAGCGGGAACCTCTCTGAATGGACTGACGACGATGGAGATTCGGCCGAAATATACGGGGGCAGCTTCGTAAGCGGGAAATTCTCGAGCTGCAAAAGCCACTACTCGCTCATTAAGACGCAGAAATACATCTTCAACGGCTCGCGATGTTGTTTGACACCCACAGCCAATTCAGCCTCCACTGATTCGCCCCGATAGATGCAGAGAAACTACACAAGATTAGTTCTATCGCTGACCGTTACTGTAGCGATATTTTTCGGGGCGGGCGTTATCGTTGCAATGCTCTATGTGGGGCCGCAGATAACTCCGCCGGGCTCGCCATATCCTCTTGTAATGCACGATTACTCCTTTGGAGATGTTGTATTCATGGGGATACTTTTCGGCGTGTTCTCCGCAGTACTCTCTCAAGCGGTGATGATCCCGGTAATCCTGCACGACAAGCGCCGTTGTCTCGCGCTGAGCAAAGAATTCGGCGTGCCTCTGGGTCGGGTCCTATTTCTGACGCAGTCGGCCGTCATGCGAGTCAACAGTTCTCGAAAGGATGCCTTTGAACGAGCCCTTGTTGCGCTGAAATTGCAGAAGGTATGGATAAAGGTCAACGACATAGAGTTGGGATGTATAGAGGCCTATACTAAGCCCTTCTTCGCATCTCGCGTTACGCTGAGAATCGACAAAATGGGGGATGAATGGCAGACCGTCGTGGTCTCGACGCCGGTCTCGGGCTTTCTCATCCTCGATTTCGGCCGAAATTTCGAGCTGGTTAATCACATCGCAAGAGAGCTGCGGCAGGAATGAGGCGATAAGCCTAAACCTGACCCAAATATGCGCCATTTCGGCATGGGCACTTATGAGTACTTGACGATTGCCGTAAAAGAGTTGACTTGAATCGGCGGCGTTGTTAGGCTTGCGCTTTGATTATCTTTTGAATGGTTAAATCTTAGATAGCCTTTGCGGTCCATCGGCTATCGTTTTCTTGGAACGGACAGGAGAAAAGGGATGAGAACGTGGCGGTTCTTCGCTGTAGTCTTCGGGCTAATCATGTTATCAAGCGTATGTTTTGATCTTGCATCTGCAAACGAGACTGACTTCATACTGAAATACTCGTGGCCCTCACTCGATGTCGAGATGTTGCCCTCAAGCGCTCCTCAGCCCCAGGTTGGCGTTTTTGGATTCGAACTCAGCATTAATATGTGGGAAGACAGGCTAGGCATGCTCTCAACCTTCGAAATGGGCGAGTTCGAGCTTCACGGCATCGGCGGAGAGCACATCATCAATCCTGGGACTGCGGCCGAACGAATCTATGAGTATGAAACTGACAACAAGGTCACGAAGGGCATATATAGCTTCGACATGAGGGTCTTCCTAGGCAACTTCTTCCGCCGCTGGTCCGAGGCCGAGCTCAAGGTTATGCGCGACCTGAACCTCGCTCTCGTTCTAGGATGGAACTGGCAGCACTACAAATTCGATCGTGACATCAGCGAGATCTCCATCGCGGGTCATCCCGACGAAGATGTGCATCCTGAGTTGCTTCCGTGGAGCTCCGAGTCGGGCTTCGATAAGGACCACGGTGGCGCATATAAGCTCAGAACTACCGGTTTTGAATTTGGCCTTTCTGCAGACTGGACACCCTTCACGAAGACCGAGGTCGAGGCCCTGAAGCAGATATCTGTCCACTTCCTGGGCAGGTACTCACCGATTCTCAGAGTCGAGTACTGCGGCGTGCAATGGACTGACAGGTTGGAGGACGTTTATGGAGCGGATTGCGAGGGATACATCACCTACGATTTCGCAAAATTACTCGACCTCAAGAACAAGCAGAGACTGACTGCGGGTATCGGTTACAACTTCCGCATCTTGAATGGCTCCGACTTCAATGCAATTACCACCCATGGCGCGGTGCTCACAATAGGTTATGGCTTACCGCACGACTGGTAAGAGACCTTCTTAAAAATAGGGAATTTAATAGAGCCGCCTTCGCCGTTGAGATGGAGTATTCCAGAAGCGAAGGCGGCCTGATTTCCTGTTGCAGACACCCGCTCGGATGAGTGTTCCCTTCAAACTCCTCCTCTATGCAGGGGCTGCCGTATTTGCGGTTCAATTCCTCTATCTAATCAGCCTTCCCACAGGGGAATTTCTGAAGTTCGTTCCTGATGACGCCTTTTATTACATAAAAGCGGCGCAGAATCTGATCGCGAACGGAAGCGTGACATTTGACGGATCAAGCCCCACAAGCGGTGTCCATCCCCTGTTTCTGCTCCTGATTCTACCGATAGCGGCCCTCGCTCAAACGCCTGAGGCCGGTGTCAGGGCGGCAATGATCCTCTGCGCCATTCTCTTCGTTCTCTCGGCCTGGCTCTCGATGCGGATATTAAGAGTGCTCGCCGGCAGCGAGATAGCAGCTATCGCATTTGTGGCCATGTTGACCTCTCCTTGCCTGATGCTCGTAAGCGTCGCCGGCCTCGAGACATCACTCGCGCTGATGCTGCTCCTCTCCGCGCTGTTCATATTCGTGAAAATCGTCGCAGAAAAATCTGTCAAACCAGGCCCTCCTCTCTTGCTGGGAATATTGACGGCGCTTGCGATACTCGCCAGGACGGACTGTATTTTCCTCGTGCCGGCATTCGTCCTAGGCTTCTTTTTTTGCGGCGCGAGCGGCAGGAAAATGTTGCGGATTCACCCTCTTCTGCAATTCCTCATTCCACCTTTCATGGCCGCTTTTCTGCTGATTACATGGTGCTTGCTTACGACCGGCATGCCGTTTCAATCAAGTGGCGTTGCCTTGAGCATTATTTCGCGCAATCTGGCGGAAAATGGCGCATTCTCCCTGAGCTCCCACGAATTAGCGTCGGAATTCTGGGGTGCAAATTCCGAGCTGGCGGGCACTCCCCCGCTCCTCATCTTCGTCCTTTTTGCATCGCTGGTGTTGGTCTCACTCTTCTCAGAGCTCAGTCACTTCGGGAGGTTTTTGAGCCGGGCGCTCTCTCTATTGCCGCTTTTCATACATGCCGCTTTCCTCCTGCTGTTCTACACCGTCTTTATGAGACACATCCAGCTTTGGTACATTGTGCCGGTTGCAGTGGCGACCTTAATTGTTGTCTCGTTGCTCTTGGGCAGCCTTGCCGAGAGTATATCGGAGATACCGCCGCGAAGCCGAAGAAGGTCTGTGTCAGTGCTCACGCTTCTCGTTGGTGTGCTTATTTTGGTCATGGCCGTCGTTAGGACACCGCACCTGATGGCGAGCGGGATTTATCCGTGGCAGCCGGAGATGCTCGAAGCAGCAAAGGCGATTCAGAAGCACCTCCCCGAGGATGCAAAAGTCGGGGCCTTCAACGCGGGCATCCTCGGCTCCTTTCTGGACGCAAAGGTCATCAACCTGGACGGCGTTGTGAATAATCCGCTCATTCCGTATCTCGCGAACAGGAATCTTGACGAGTTTCTGCTCGACGCAGACCTCGACGCCATCGTCGATTATCAGTTCAGCTTCCTCAAGTTTGCCGCGGCAACGAGGTATCACGGTTACCCGGGATATGAACTCGCTGCGGAATTGCCCGGAACATGGAACCAGACGAACATCTGGGTGTGTCGTCCTAAGCAAGGCGCTTTCCTGGAGCCGACGCTAATACGGCCTTTCTCTGGCTTCTATCCTCTCGAACCTTGGTCAGACAGCGATTTCGAATTCCGCTGGTCGAAGGGCAATTCCTCGACCATCTCATTGATCCCGGCGGACCCGGGGCAGGATCTTGTGCTCGAAGTGCTGGCATACCCCTTCGAAAACTGTGCGCGGTCAGGTCAGAGAGTCAAAGTCCGCCTGAATGGAAGAGATTTTGGCGACGTCAATTTGCTGTCCGGTTGGCACAAATACGAACTGCAATTGCCGTCTGGGTCTCTCGAGAGCGGCGAGAATGCGATCGAGTTCATCTATAGATACACCGTATGTCCGGCAGAGGACTGTGATTGGGGAGACAAGGACATGCGCAGACTTGCTGTCGCATTTCGCGAATTCCGCTGTCAGAGAAAGAATCGTTCGATAGCGATCGAAGCCCCGTCCTCATTGTTGGTCGGCACAAGCAGGTCTGCCGCGGCTTTGACCTCATCCAGCGCGTTTTCGACCGCAATTCCGACTCCCGCGTTCAAGAGCAGGTTACGGTCAGAGATATCATCACCTATAGCGACGACCTCCTCCGGCTTGATCCCATAGCGGTCCGCAATCCGGGCGACCGCGTACCATTTCTCTCCCTTTGAATCAAGGACCTCGAGCGCGCTGACCGGTATATTCAGATTCTTGACAATGTGGATATTCAGCGCGTGGTCGTTAGAAAGCTCCAGCAGCGCCTCCTGAGCAGGTCTCAATTTATCGAGCGGCTCCATCACGATGAACTGCACGATCCTATCGGCAGGGGCCGTCCGTAGGTCGTCCAATTCGCGCAGGCACTCCGCATTCCTCGAGACGTACGCTCGATGGTAGGCATTTGTGTCACCGGTGGCGCAGATTAGATCGATTGATTCATCGAACGCATCGATGTGAATCACGGGGGAGAGATCGAATTCAGCCAAGATATCTATTACAGGGACGAAATATCGCTCGGGGAATAGATTCTTGATTACAGTGCGATGTAGAGGGCATTCGCGCACGGCTGCTCCATTGTTGTAGGCCACAAGTATATGTCTGTCAATCTGCTCGACCATCGGGATAACCGTGCGATATCGCCTCCCCGTGCAGAACACAACGATTGCACCGGCGTCAATCGTGGCCTGCAAGGCCTCGGTGCCTCTGTCGCTGATCCTCTTGTCGTCAGTAAGCAAAGTCCCGTCGAGATCGAGCGCAAGCAGTTTGTATTTCATCGGTCGCAGACCACGTCAGTTGCAGTTTAGTCGCGCCATAAGCGCGCATTTCAGTCTCCTTTTACCACAGATTGAGGCATCGCGACAGGATGGAATGGGTGCGACTCAAAATCGTAGGTAATCTGGAACCAATATTAATTTCCGCGAACTACTATCTAATTAATCTAATTTGCTCAAACAATGCCCCAGCTAGGCATCATGTGAGTAGCCGTGGAGTGCAGGCTGAAGGCCAAACCCACGGATTCGCGGAAGCCAAAAGAAAACCTCCTCCCCGCGTCAATCGCGGAGCGATTGACGCGGGGAGGAGGCGAAGTCGTCGAGGGCTCGATACCCCACGTTGACACATGGGGCAATTCACGTGTCGCCCCTAAAGGGCGGCATTGTATCGATCATGTTCATCGACGGGAATCACACTCTGGTATTTAACCACAATCTGAGGTCACACCCGAAGGTAAGAGGCTGTCTAATAAGTCGAAATGCGTGGCTGTAGGGGCGATTCACGAATCGCCCAATCTCTATTGATTTCCTTTTCAGATTGCCG
>JAFGIT010000279.1 GCA_016929465.1 Candidatus Coatesiibacteriota bacterium
CCGTTGGATCGGACCACAACTCCATCGGGCGATGGCTTGCCATCGATTAGCATTCGGCCATTCCTGACCTCGACCGAGATGACTCTCGAGCCTTCCGCTCCCTGGATGGTCCCCTCTCCGGACTTACCCGAGATTGTTAGTGAAGCACCTTTCTCCGCTCGAGCAGTCGCCCGCGCCGCGAACGAAGTTAGATGCACACCTATCGGCATGCTGTCAATCGACCCGCGATCGCCGCCAATCCCCGTTAAAGGGGTCGGAAGCAGGATCAGGACCGAAACCATCACGAGAAAGAACACTACGAAAAGCCAGTACCGGGCGGATATGTCGCAATTCAAGCGTCGGGATAATCGCCTGAAAGCGAAGCATCTCCTCTTGAGGAGTGGACTATTGAACCTATTACAGGCCATAGAGCAAACAAGCAATCGAATATTGTCAGTCTTTTCTGAACATGGCTTCAATCATGAGCGAATTCTGAATGAATTCGAACCGGATGAAGCATACCATTTCTATCGAACAAGACGAAACAAGTTATCTTCCCTGTCGGTAGAAGCATCCCGAAGCGAGTTGCAGGGGAGCGGGACGGCCCGATCCGATGGCGACAACAGGAAGCGAGAATTCCCATTCGACGTGGTCCCACTGAGCAGCGGTGAGGCCACTGATATGATGAGGCTCTCCGTGACGCTCGAGGCGGCGATAGCAAAGCGGAGTGGAATCCCGACTACTCGGGAGCGGCTTTTCCTCTGGGATCGAGAACGCAGGGATGCGTGTCTTGGCAACGACATCCTGGCCCGCCGTTGCAGCATGGATGACTACCTTTGGGCGATCTATCATCATCTGATGACGAGGGGCATCAGGTTGAGCATCGGGGCTGCCCTGCACATTCTCGACACGAAGCGTCTCATTGCCCCGCTATATGGCAAACACTGCTTCGCCTCTGCGCCAGGTGACACATCCCCCTGCTATCTCTCTCCCCATGAACTGCCCGATTGTAATGACCAAGCCGGCATTTCCGCTCGTCTCCTATTCTCCAGAGTGTTCAGCGAATTGAGGTCTCAGATTGAGGGCGCGGACGCAAGTCAGATGGGAGGCAGCATTGGATAACGGCGATTTCGAGGCGGTTGCATTTCTGGTGCTTCTCGAGAATGTCGTTGTTCAGGCTCCCAGCGAATTTGTCGGCGTTCGTCTTCCGAGAGAATCTCTGGTATTTTCTGGGCGACCCGGATGGGCTCCTTTTGGGGGAGCTTCGCATGGAGGGGGACTTCCGCTGAGTGATGCTGCGTCTCCCCGGGTGTTCGATGCAATGCAGGAGAGATGTGAGCCCCGCGGATCCAAACATAGAGAGGGATTGACCGAGTCTGTCTGCCAGGTCGCTCTCAATGCCCCTCCTCGCTCTGATAAACAGACTCCGCGTGATTCGATTCGCCCCTCGGGCGAAGTGGATCACCAAATCGACCCGGCAGAGGAGGTCTGGCAATCGGAAGGGGACGTGAGCTTTGATCAAAGCCTCCTTGCCTCCGGACACCATGGAATGCCGGGTGAGCTTTCAGCGCCGCTAGGCCGCGCGGGCAGGGATGCCGCGCCGGGATTTTTGTATGGTCATCGCAAGGCCAGAGATGTTAGTCAGGGCTTCGTCGAGAGCGCGGTCCGAGATCTGGAAGACGAGAAGAGCGGACGTAAACCAGTGCTGCCGGACTACTCCTGGGACACTCCTGATAGACAGGATAGCGAGCTGACCCATTTGGATTCGGAGAGAGACCGTGAGGAGAGCGATTGTGAAGATACTAACTCGACTTCGCCATCTACTCCCGTCAGCAGAAGCTGGAAGGAGCCACAGGTAGTTCACCCGGTCGCTGGTCGCGGCGCCACAAAAAATAGCAGCCAACGTGATGTGATCGGCGAGCTCATCAACCGCATTGCAGCGCTGGAGGAGCAGCTTCAAGGGGAGACACTGCATGGCAAGCCGAGCGGAGCAGCTACATCTCAGAGGCTCGCTTTTCCGCTCTAATGACTGAGAAACCGATAAACAAGGGCAACTATGACCGACAATATTGACTCGATATTTGCGAACAGGGGAATGGATGGAATATCTCAACTCGAGATTCGCCCCGCGGGTGATGTTGGGCACGAGATCGAGGTCGAATTGCGCAACCTTTCTGGCACTTTCAGTCTCGGCCAGGAATTGATCGTCTCCCTTCTGTCTGGTCAGGAGATCGCCTTTTCGATAGATGCTCTCAAAGCGGAGAAAAGAGGGAAAATACGAGCGACCACTCTTGCTGGTCATGACAGGCTCTTCGACCTATCTCGCGTCTCGCCCGGGCGTGAGCAGATATTTGCCACCCTTTCCTCTGGTGAGCACGCCGAATATGCGAGAAGGACGCGTGATCTGACGCCGCAATATGATATCCACATCAGGATCGGGGACCAGTTTGGTCGGCGGGGGTGGTCCTCGGAGGAGATTGCGAGGGAGCTTACAAGGCAGGCGGGGCTGGATGATGTCGTCCCTGCGATCATGCCACAATGGATTCGTCAGGTCGTTTGCGGTCGCGATGTCAGCTTCCTGGAAGCGATTTTGTCGCTCTTTCGGATTCAGAGGCCGGTCCTATGGATAAGGGACAATCTCCTTTTCATCATGGATACATCTCTCGTCAGGAACTTCGCTGATGGCGCGAGGATGATCACAAACGGTCTGCTTGCTAAGAGAATCGTTAATGGCCCCCCTGTTCCCGACGGCAGTTCTTTCCTTCTCAACGGAGGGCTTGGGAAATTCCGGCCAGATAGGTTCCACGGGAAGACATGGACTGCTTCATTTAATATGAGTTCTGCGCTTCTGAAGGGCGACCTGGAGGTTAGGTCCTCGCTATTGAGGGAGATGCTCTCCGATTGCAGGTGCTATGGTGGCTACGAATTCGAGAACAAGATAGAGCGCGGTGAGAGTGAGGTCCATCAGATAAAGGAAATCTGGCTCAAGGACGTCATAGGGAGGCGACAGCTCCTCCTTTTCTCGCAAGAGAAGGTATATCGCACTTCACAGTGCGCAAACTGGTCAGATGACTCGGCTTGCTGTAATCATGGCATCCGCTGCAACGGGCGGGGCACGGCTGTAACGTGCGGATGGTATCAGCCAAGGTCTGGTCTCGATGGCGATGAGAAGAGACTAATTCGCTGTGAGGAGTCGCTGCACATCTATGAGAGTCTATCGTGGGACATCGAGACGCCGAGGGAGCTCGCTAGTCATTCCGTGATTTCTGGAAGCGCGTGGGTCAGGAGAAAGTGGGTTGATTCCGATGGCGACGCGCGCCTGGTGAGATTGTGGCTCGATCCGATGGAATATCACATCAGGTCCTTCTCGTATGACCCCTTGACCGGCACGCTTGAGCAACAGGTGACGCAGAAGCGAGCCGCTGTCTTCAGCGATTCGTCGGAATGTGAATTCTGGATGCCGGGCGATTTCCCCGGGGGGGCCTGCGCCCTGGGCCAAGGCGAATGTAATCACTTCGACAAGTCGTCGGGCGAATGCCGCCTGGGGCTGCCCTGCAACGAATATGGGCGAATTGCCACATGTTCAGAATACACTGGAGCAAAGAAGGCCTGTCCCGGGAATTCCGGGTTGTCTAACGAGAAGCCTGGCTACGTGTCTCAATGCCCCGATTGCACTTTGCGCTGGCGGAAGGTGTCATGTGCCAAAACCCCATCTGACATTCCATCTGATGGAATTTTCAGGACCAGTTTGATTGGGAAGGGATCGAGTAAGCCGGACTCGATCGGGGACATAGTATCCCCCGACGGAGTGGATGCGGAGTGCATCGTCCAGCAGGAGATAATCCGATATGAGCAGGTCGATGCCAACACATACAGGCGTACCTCCCACAACTCTCGGCTAGTGGGTGGGGTCTTTAGGGCCAGCTGCGAATCGTACAACCTGCCCTCCTCGAGCGTCCCTTCACATCCAATCGAGCTTCGAAAGATGAGAGTCTCTTCCGAGATCGGGAATTCCGGTGGAGAGACAAAGCCGGTGCCGCGGGTAGAAAGGTCAGACTCGAATATTGTGGATTGGGGTGACTCTGATAGCGTTTCGAGAAGGGCTTTTGAGAACCTTAGTAAGGCGGGAGTCGAGGATACATATCAGGTCCCGGGCGAATTCCTTCTGCCTGCAGGCATGCCCATCCTTCCGCCACTGGACTGCGGGAGTGAGCTGCCATGGTGCCCTTCCCGACCGGGGACGATACATTCCTGCGAGATCAGAATAGCATCGGAGCCGGACGGGCGGGGCTTTTCGAGCACCACTCTGAAGGTCCAATATTAAGGAGCGCCGTATAATGGGAGGGAGCCGGTATGAGATAGCCCGAGCAGTAGCCGGGGTGGGGCATCGCCTTTTCGTGAGTATCGATGGGGAGCTGGTGGAAGGCTCCGCTGCAGAGGGCGATAGGGCGCTCCTATTCCGCCCTTTCAGTCACATCGATAGCCGAATAAAGGTTGCGGGAGGCCTGCCGGTCAAAGAGGCCGCAACGGTCGAATGCGACGAGGAGGAAACGCGATCCCTGATGCTCTGTCTCGATGGGGCGGAATGCGAGCCCCCATACACCGGCTGGCTTGGGCGTCTGCTGGTCTTGGAGAATGGGTTCATTCCGCGGCTTTCTGGGATTCCGCATGACCCGAGATTTTCAGGCTATAGGAAGGCCGGCGGGTGCCACTTGATATGGGCCCACGGGCAATGCGCTGCGCCAGCACAATGCAGGAATGCATACGGCAGCCTCCCATGTAAAGCCCCCATTGGATTTACCTGCGATAGGTCATATTCGACATGCAAAGACCGCATCAATTTCGCACCATGCCCCCACACGTTCGGAGAGAGCCCTTGCTTGGCCGATCCGCAAGACGAGCCTTGTCAGCACTCGGTCGCCACCTGCAGAGCTATCGGGAGAGGCTCGATTGGGGCCATGGGGGAATCTCTATACGTACCCTTTGGAGGGTGCGATAACACGTACGACTCCTGCGAAGCACGAGCTTCATTCATGCCTTTCACTCCGGAATTCCATGTTCACTGCGAGTTGAGATCGAGCATCCCGCTTGATTTCTCTCTTCATGCAGTTCAGGGCCGAAGGTTCTTCTGGCTGGGCAGCTCGCAGGAGGAAGTCCCTCGCGATGTGGGGAGTGAAGAGGAACACTACGTCATCTCGCGGGTATATATATCAGAGAGCAATTCGCTCATTCTCCCTCGCTCATCATCGGCCCACAAGGTCCCGACCGTTCCCCGTTCGGCGCTAGTCGAGAAGATGCGATCTGTATCGGACGCAACAGGGATAGGGGTGGCCGACATCTCGTATTCGGCCTCAGCTTCACGGGGCGGGACAGGCTCTCATCACCTGGCCTCCGTGCAATGGATAACCTCTTCATCAGGGGAGGAGAGCAATCCGGCTGACATTGTCATCAATTCATCTCCAGATGGAGTGGATTGGTCCGACGATGGCAGAGTCGTCCTACAGGACTGCATTGATATATCAGACGCTGGTGTCGCCGGCCGCCCTGCTTCAGTTGACAGGATCGAATACCGCGCGCCCAGGCCACTCCAATCGCTCGAGGGCGACATCTCGATCTATGCTCTCAAAGGGCACATTAGCTTTCGGAATGAGCCGGTCGGGGACACCGGACACAGGCGAGTCTATGATAAGATGTCCATAAGGCTCTCGCGCGACGGGGAGGAATGCACTTTTGATCCGACCTTCATTGATGGAGAATACATTCCGCCTTGGCCCGGAGAGCCCGACGGGCAGGTTCGAGTGCTTCCTTTCTTTGAAGATGGGACTCTAATCTCAACGTTCTGCTTCCGATTCGGTGCATCCGGGTGGCCGACGGGAACATACGAAATCGTTCTCGAGAAAGGTCGGTATTGGGCCTTCATCCCGCTATCGATGGTTGTAGCGCACCGAGACGGGAACGACGGCGATGAGGTGATATGCGTTCCCGTGCTGGTGAGGTACACATCCTGGGATGGCCTTGTCTTCAGTAACGGCACAATAGTGAAGGACAGATTCGGACTGTTTATGACCTGTGCTCATTCCATTCCGGTCTGCAGGAGTTGGTCTGGTGCGGCGTGCTTGCGTGATGATGGCTTCTGCGGAGCGAATGATGGTGGTCGGTTCGTATCTCTATTTCCTCATTGCGATGGTCAGGGCACCGGTGGCGCCCCAGGAGGGCAGAGATGGTCGCGGTATGAGCCGTGTTCCCATTTCAGACCACTCGGTGGTTTTTCCCACGCGCGCACTCAGGGACCGCCTTACGCTCTGGCGGGCTGCCTCCAGCGGGGGGAGTTCGCCTGCAAGTTGAAGAAGGCAGGGTACAGGGGGCAATGGTGTGCGAGGCAAGACTGCCCAGGCTTCACACCGAGAGGGCTTTGGGGTTCGAGCGGCATCAAAGCTCTAAATCTGAGAACCGACAATATTCATACATAGGCAGCATCCCATTTTCGGCAAACGGATCCATAGAAAATGACAGACATCACTCTATTCAAGCCACGATTGATCGCCACCCGCCCGGCTGCGGGCTCCACCAATGTCTCCGGGAGTCTGATCGGACTCGATGTGGTTGACGATGATTACCCGGATGACCTTCACTTCGGTGCTCTCGATGGGGGTTCTCTCTATCTCGGGGTGAATTCTGGAGACGGCAGATTCGAGGCAATCATCAGGGACGGTGAAGTCCAGAGGGACTCCACGGGGCGAAGATTCGCCGCAATCGTGGTCCCTCGCATAGCTTTGACCGGGGCTGAGCTCACCGGGACCTTCCTGACGGGCAGATTCCGGCAGCGCAGCTCGATACGATATATCCCCTCCGAGTTCTTCCCTGACGGGCAAGAGGTGGGTGTGCGAATCCGCATGAGGGATGTATACGGCTACGAACTCGACGAGACTTTCTACTTCACGATGCACGAATGGCGAAATCTAGAGTGGCCGATTTTCACCATAATGACCCCGGACGGTATCGGCCCTCTATCCGCCATACCTTTCGCATGGTATTCGCGTGGGTCGATTGTGGATATACCGCTGACGCTCAAATGGGGTGATGAGGATTCCCTACCTCTGAGCCTCGATGACGCCCTGCTCAGGGTCGGACCCACAAGCGCTAATTCTCAGGGGAAGGAAGTCATCGAGAATGGATACTGTCTATTCGTGGAATATGGAGACGGAGACTGGCAGGCGCTATCGCCGGGGGCCGACATCCATTTGAGGCGATTCGCATCAAGCGAGGGACGAGATATTGCTGTGCGTCTCGCGCTACCCGCGGAGGCCGCGACAGATGGACAGATGTTATTCGGCGTCTCGATAATACCCATCCGAGCATCCCTTTGCGGCGCTCGTCTTTGCGGCTGCGAGACTACAGGATGTTATACGGGATTTTTATATGAAAGAACAAATAAAGCTGCTTATTTATACATATATGCTTCAGTGATGTCACCCGGGACGGAGGAGTATCTCCGCTCCCATTTCTTGAATCCGCCAGGCGCATGACGAGCGACGTACCGGCTTTCGATGACGTTAGACATAAGGAGGAACCTGATTAATGGCATACCCCGACAATCCGGAATTCATTGATTTTGTTGACGAGCGGACCTCACCGGCGGAGATAGAGGGAGAGGAGCACTCCATCTCGCCTGGCGTTTACACCTACTCCCTCAATGAGGTCCCAGATACAGAGTACTCGATATCGTGCACGGGCGACGTGAACGGATCATATACCGTCTCTTTTACGAACACCGCCCCCGGATCGGGCTGTGTTTATGTAAATCCGCTCAACGGCAACGCTCTCCACTGCGCGACCGACGCGTCGGACTCCCTAACCTGGTCCTATTGGGGGCGCGGGACAGCAAACAACAAGCGAATGCTGGAGCAATACCGGGAACCTATCGAGGACGTGCACAAGGTCGCCCGGCAGTTCTGGGTTTCAGCAACGTCACCTTCCTCACAGGGAGTCAAGATAGCAAAGGGCAACGTCGAGATAGGGGGGAAACTCGTCGAATACAATGGCGGGGTGCAGAGCTTCTCCTCGGTGACATTTGAGAACACCGGCTTCTTCAAGGCCGTCCGGCTGGGATTGAATTCATCCGGATCGCTGGCCTACTCGGAGGGTGTAGAGGCCGCGTCCAGGATTCTCTGCGGGGACCCACCTTCGATGCCAGAGAGCAAGACCCTTGCCATCATATTCCTTCAGGATGGAGTCGATATATCCGAGGAGGCAATTGTCAACACCTTGATAGAGGTCCCATACCACTCCGGCGATCCTGACTCGGACGGCGTGGGCGACGTGGCCAAGTATCAATATAATACAGGTGTAGTATCGGGAGACGCCGTCTGCTTGGTGTCTCCGAATACTGTGGGGAAAGCCGACGCTGACGAGGACAGCAAGGTGCCTGCAATCGGCTTTGTCGAGCAGATACTCGACGAGACCACATGCACAGTGAAGAGCTCCGGGACATTCAGCTTCAGCGGCAAGAGCACCACCTATGACGCTCTTGCGTTCGGACAACAGGTCTATTTGAGCACCGTCGCGGGACGGATAGCCCAGACCCGTAACCAGGTCCCCGATGAATGGGACCAACCCCTGGGGATCGCTCTGAGCTCGACCAAGATTCAAATTACTATAGGCGCCGCAAACAAGAACAAAGCCGGTGGCGGGGGCGATGAGCCTGGCCCTGAGGGGGGAAAATACAAGTACCTCTCGGGCGTAGCGGAGGGAGAATTCGTCTATCTAAAGTCAGATGGGGAGACCGTGGATGAGGCCAGAGCCGATTCATCAGGCACGATGCCTGCAATCGGTGTGGTTGATGAATTGATAGACGCGAGCTGGTGCATCGTCAAGAACAACTACCAATGGGCGATATCGGAACATGGGGGAATAACTCCGGGTGGGCTCGTAGCCGGGTCCGCCGGAGACGTCTTCCATATATCGGTAACCGCCGAGGGCGAGGTCCAGACATCGCAGTCGATAAATCCCGACCATTACTCGCAAATGGCCTGCAAGCAAATTGACGAAAGTGGGAGCCAGTTCCTCATATGTTGCGGTCCTGCGCTGAAGCCAGAGCCGGTCGACCCAGATGACGGGTACGACTATAATTGCGCGAGCGATGTCGGTGTGGGAGATGCGGTCTATCTCGACACGACTGGAGTTGCGCGGAAGTCGGATGCGACCGATGGCAGCAAGTGTAATCCCAAAGGCATCGTTAAGGCTGTGAATGCAGCAAACAGCCGCTGCAATATAGTCTGCCCTCCTAATGTGTTCGATCCCACGACGAACTACAGCGGCGGCGATTATTTTCTCAATCCAGCGGAATCAGGAGGCTATGCTCTAAGAAGCAATATCCTATTCAGTCCGGGGCATTGGCTCGTCCGTATCGGCTGGGGAAGAGGCGCCTCGCTCGGCGGCATCCAGGTTGACATCAAGAACTACGGTATGTTCGGTGATCCGGGAGAGGATGACGGCGGAGATTCCGACCCGAAGCCCGGACGCGAGACAGGCTGCTATACTGCCGGTTCAAATGTCACTCCAGGCACCTGGGCCGAGCTGATGCCTTCCCCATCCGCAGTTCAGGCCACGAGTGCCGACTGGGGCACGGGGACGCATGTCCTTGGCCCGGTGTTGAGCACTGAATACAATCCTAGCCTCTGCAAATGGGTCTGGAAGGTTCTTACGAGGGGACTGCATGGGAGCGGGTACTCCCCGGGCGTTAGATACTTCTGCACTTCGGCCGGCGCCATCGCAGCGAAGGTAGCTTTCGGGAAATACATCAAGCTAGCAGGCATCGGCCAAGAGGACGGCCAGCTACTGGTCTGCCCCGGACCTGTTGATTACCTGGACCCGGACATCGGGGACCCAATTCCGGTTACGGGCTTCGTCGAGATTCTCGACCCGGCACCCGTCCATGGCCAATCTGATAAGATCAGGGACTGGGATGACTCAAGCTCCGGCTCACCGAGGTCATCGAACTGGGTCAGTAGGCCGGTTCTATGCGAACTGCCTACAGTTATCAAGGCGATTCATTTTCTTGGCACATCGACGGGGATCGGTTTGGGTTCCTATTCGCTCCTCGATGTCTGCCGCCTCAGCGACGGGGCCAGTCTGCTCTCCACCCCAGCCAAAATCGTGGCAACAGGTGATGGGACAAGGGGGAACACGCTTTCTCAGGATACCACCTATGGGATTTCGGCTGGTCATATTGCTGCCGTCATAGATGAGAGCAAGCTCCCGGTTGCCGCTGGAGATGCCATCTACTGGAAGGTGACAATCGATGATGGCTCCGGATTCACGACAGCACCATACGAGTTTGGAATTGTCTTGAGCAAGTATGGGGTGATGAGCTGATGACCTATGAGGACGCTATATCATACGAGTATGCAGATGCTGGCCGTGTGGACCATCCTGTGGGCCTGGCAGCGCTGCAGGCAGCCATCGATTGAGCCATAAGGGCCAGGAACCAGGCGAATGACCGGAACCCATATTGCTTTCTCTATGGCAAGGCATCTCCGTCAAACTACACTACTGAATTCAGGCACGGATTCGAGCCCATATTCATTGATACCGCTGGTAATCTCCAATAGGGATGTGCTGTTGAATTGATAGATGCTGGAGATTGCCCGATCATTGGTGATATAATCGATGATTAGGGAAAACTCTCGAGTGGAAGCGTTGAAGTTATTGAGATTTTGTACACTCTTGCCGATTCGAGCGGCTACTATGGCGGATA
>JAFGIT010000280.1 GCA_016929465.1 Candidatus Coatesiibacteriota bacterium
GGCGGTCGTCGCCGCGAAGCAGTATGGCGCGGCTGAGATAATCGACCCGAGACCATATTGTGTCGATACCATAAAGAAGACCTTCGAGAAGTATCCGGGGATAGGAACGCTACTCCCCGCGATGGGCTATTCGGACAAGCAGATCAAGGATCTCGAGCAGACGATCAACAACACACCTTGCGACACAGTCCTGATCGGAACGCCGATAGACCTCGGCAAGCTCATCAAGATCGACAAGCCGTCGGTCCGTGTGGGATATGACCTCCAGGAGATAGGCTCGCCCACGCTCGATGACGTTCTCACCGAGTTCCTGAAGTCGATATAGGGCCGGCTGAATTTACGCTTAACTAGGGAATTTCGCCACGAATGGGCACGAATAGACACGAATAAAATTGGGGTGCGGTAACTCGCCTCTCACATTCGTGTTCATTTGTGTCCATTCGTGGCTCCCTTTACTAGCCGCGCTAAGAACCGTCTCAGTCAGCCTTCCAGACCGATATGTCCAGCTCAGAAAAGACCGGATCTATAGCCTCGCATTTGTGCAAATAGGCTGCGTCCCCTTCATCGAGCGCCCGACTTCCTGCATATCGCTCCACGATTTGCGCCAGTCGATTGAACTGCGAGTCGTGCTCCATGAACCGCTGCTCCGCATAGTCTCGCGCGGACCATGTGCTGATCAAAAACTGCCAGTCGGAGCTCTGAAGCAAGAGCAGTTCTCGCCCGAGCTGAGCCAGAATTCGCCTCATCATCGGATCGCCGTCTTCGCCGTGCTTCGCGATCAAGTGCTTCATAGTCGCCTCAGCGCGATAGACGTGGCGCCAGGTCCACTCGGTATCCTTGTTCAGCCAGATGAAGTGGAAACCACCCTCGCCCCACGAGCCCTCGGGTAGATCGACTACGGTCTTGGGGGGGTGGTTGTGCAGATACTCCCCGCAGGTGACCATCGACACCGCTTCCGACTTGTGCATCGCCTTCGCGAGGTGATAGAGCCACCTTGGCCCCTCGAACCACCAGTGGCCGAACAGCTCTGTATCGAACGGGGCACAGACGACATTCGGCCGCCCATCCTCATCGACGGGTGCCTTGCTCAGATGCTCCGCGACCAGCCCCACAAAGTGCTCCGCCTGTTCCTTGAGCCTCGCCTCAATCGGTTCGGGATCGTAAGGCTGCTTGTCCCCGAGATCGACCTTGCGGCCAGTTACTCGCCAATACCGATGTCCCCCGGGGAAGTGCTTCTTGTGAAAATCGAGGTATTCGGGCGCACCAGGATAGCCATACTCGCCGCTCCAAACCTGAAGGCCCGTATTCGGGTCTCTCGTGAAGAAGGCGACGCGGGTCATATCGGAGGTCGTGCCGGCCCAATAATCATCGAGCGTGGTCAAGTCCTCCTTCTGTGGTCTCGGGACGTATTCCTTCTCAATCTGCTCCCAGAGCCGCTTTAGCGCGTCGAAACGGGCGAGATAAGTCCCCATCGCCTTGCCGCCCAAGAGAAGGTGCGAATCGACGAAGAAATATTGGATGTGGTTCTTACCCACGTAATACTCGACACCCATCCGGTCCCTGGCTGGCTCGTTCTCGCATCCTGCAATCGGCGGCTTCCAGCTATAGCCCGGCCGATACGCACACTCCGGAAGCCACATCCCGATCGGCTCCCGCCCAAAGTGCTTCTCGTAGTTTGCCTTGCCAACCGCGATCTGTGCGTCGATGCTGCTGTCATCATGTAGCAACGGGAAGTAGCCGTGCGTCGCGCCGCAGGTGATAATCTCGATGTGGCCCTCATCCTGAAGTCGTTTGAACGCACCGACGATGCTCTTATTGTATGATTTCTCGAACGCTCGCTTGATTCCGATATAATAGTCCCGCCACATCTCAGCCAGGGCGGCCCTCTTGTCCTGCCCGGTCCGCTTGAACTCATCCGCGTTGAGGACAGCGCTCTCGATCTTGTGATCGACGTAGGTCCTGAATGCCCCAGCGAACGCCGGGTCCGCGAGCTGCTCGCACAGAATCGGCGTCAGGCCGATCGTCAGCTTCGGTGAGATGCCCTCCTCGACCAGCTTGTAGCAGACGTCGAGCATCGGAATGTAAGTCTCCGCACAGCACTCATTCAGCCAGTCCGCGCCATGCGGCCAAACGCCGTGTGTCAGCACGTATGGAAGGTGAGAGTGTAATACTATCGCTAAATGTCCATTCATAACCATTTCCCCTTGAATCTATTCAGAGCGTCGCGCCCAAGCGACTCGACTCTAACCCATCCACGAAAAACATGAAGCCCAAATCGGGGTAAGGGGATGGAGGATAGGGGATGGGGGATGAAGGAAATGAAAAGGGCGCAGGACCGATGGGTGCAGGATGGGCTTTCCAGCCTGTTCAGACTTGGGACAGGCCGGAAAAGGGACAAAGGAGAAGGGGGGAGAGGGGTCAATAGCGGAAAAACCAAAATGCAGGTGCTGGGCTTGTCTCCGCCCTTTGCCGGACGCAATTTCAGGCTTCGGACAAGGGAGAATGAAGAAGGTGTAGGACAGGCTTTCCAGCCTGTTCAGGCTCTGGATAAAGGAAAAAGGACAAAGGAGAAGGGGGAGAAGTCAAAAGGGTCAACGAGGTCAAAGGGGTCAATAGGAAAAGAGGCATCTGGAAAGCGGTTTTATGATATAAGGGTGGATTCGGACATAATGGCCTATTGACAA
>JAFGIT010000281.1 GCA_016929465.1 Candidatus Coatesiibacteriota bacterium
AGGCAAGACCATTGGTGTTCTCACGATTGCGAGCACCAATCCCAAGACGTTCACAAAGGAAGATGAGAGCCTGCTGATGACTCTCGCAAGCCAGGCGGCAATCGTCTTCGAGAATGCCAGGCTTTACGAGCAGGTGAGACGGCGCCTCGCTGAGCAGAAGGTGCTCTACGGCATCGCTCAGCATCTCGCCTCGACGCTGGATGTGCCCACGCTGCTGAAGTTCATCATTAACCATCTCAGCGCGTTCTTCCACGCGAAGTTTGCTACCATCCGATTGCTGGATGAGACCGGCATGATCCTCCAGACAGGCGCCACTTACGGGATAACGGATGAGTATATCCGCCATGCGAACGAAAACGTCCAGATGAGCCTGGATCCCTCCACTCCACAGGGCCAGAGTCCTGCGGCAGTGGCGGTCACCGAGAAACGGATTTGTGCGATTGCCAACATCTCGAAGGACCGGCGGTTTACGGACTGGCAGAAGATCGCAAAGATGCAGAGCTATACCTCGGTCATCTGCATCCCGCTGATTCCCACGGACACGCCCATAGGCGTGATCAGCCTCTATTTTCAGGACATGCGGCGGCTTCAGCCCGAGGAATACGAGTTGCTTCAGATCGCCTCGCGTACTGCGGCCATCGCCCTCCAGCGGGCCATGCTGGACGAGCTCTTGCTCAAGGAAGAGGTCTCGCGCCGAGCACTCGAGGAAGTGAGCCATCTGAAGACCGAGTTTGTGTCGCTGGTCTCCCATGAGCTGCGAACGCCGCTCACCTCGATCCAGGGATATGTGAGGCTCATCCTCGCGGGACACACTGGCGAGTTCAACCAGGTCCAATCGGAGTTCCTTGGGACAGTCGCTAGGAATACCGACCGGCTTGTTGCGCTAGTTGATGACTTGCTCGATATCTCTCGAATCGAATCCGGCAGGCTGGAGCTCGTTGTCGAACCGATTCAAGTGGCGGATATAATTCGCGCCGAGGTAGATTCTATCAAGTCTCAGGCGGAGGAGAAACAGATCAACATCATCACCGATGTCGAGCCGGGTCTGCCGAGAGTCAGAGCCGATTCCCATCGTTTAGGGCAGGTGGTGAGCAACCTGCTTAGCAATGCGGTGAAATACAGTCCGGACAACACTACGGTCAAGATCATCGCAAATAAGATTTCGAAGAATGTGCTTGTGAAGGTTATCGATTCCGGCATAGGGATCGCTCCCGAGGAGAGGAGCAAGCTGTTCCAGAGATTCTATCGCGGTGACAGCGACTTCGTTCGATCTACATGGGGAACGGGCCTCGGCCTTGCGATCACTCACCACCTCGTGGAGATGCACGGAGGAAAAGTCTGGGTAGAAAGCGAAAAAGGCCATGGAAGCACGTTCACATTCAGCATACCGGCGATGGGCGAATAGGGGCGTAATTCGTAATTCGTAATCCGTAACACGTAAGGGCTTTCTGGTTACGCTTTACTGTTACGCATTATGAAGGAGGTCTAAGACATGCCGAAGGTTCTTGTAGTTGATGACGAGCCTGATGTAGTCAGGCTGATCGAATTCCGCCTCCAGAAGGAGGGGCTGGATGTCATTTCCTGCGGCGACGGGCGAACGGCTCTGAAGCTTCTGGAAGATGAGAAGCCCGACGTAATGATCCTGGATATAATGATGCCTCTTATGGATGGCATGGAGGTTCTCCGGCAGATCAGGTCTCGCAGGACAACCTCCCGGATCCCGGTCATCATGCTCACTGCCAAGACAGCCAGCGTGACTGTGGACGAAGCACGTCAGCTCTGGGTGTCGGACTACATCATGAAGCCCTTCGACCCCGAGAAACTGGTCGTTAAGGTAAAGAAGGCGCTGAAACTGCCGGTTTAAAGGTTGCAGATTTCAGATTGCAGATTTCAGATTCAGCGATCTTTCAATTTGCAATTTGAAATCTGAGATTTGAAATTGAGGAATCTGTGTCCCGTCCGGAAACCGTCAAATTCGAGTTCAAGCAGTATGAAGGCGGCCCTCGAACATTCGAGAATGACCTCGTAGCTCAGTTGCCGGGCCTCCTCATCACGCAATATCCCATATCCAATGGCGAGTGCTCCCCCCTGGAAGCCGGATGTCTGGCCCTCCGATTCGATTTCGTCGATGACTGGTACAGCATCACCGCCTACCTGGAGCCCGACAAGCGTCCCACCGGCTATTACCACATTTCCATGCAATCGCCTCTGAGACACGACGACGGCGTTTGGAAGGGCTATGACTTGATTCTCAATCTGGACCTCGGTCCGGACTGGGACTACTCGGTCGCAGATGAGATCGAGTTCTGCACGGCGGTCGAGGATGGATGGATGAGGGTCTATGCCGCCGCCAATGCCCGTGAAGCCCTCCGCAAGATCTGCTGCCTGCTGGACGACCGCATTCTCCCCCAAGAAGTCATGGACGCGGTCTGCGGATAATGGCCGAGGACCCATGGCCAAGGGTCCATGGGACTTGACCATTGACCATTGACCATCGACCATTCCCCCGAGAACCAGTACTTCTCCCAGCTAGGATAGCAGCCCCGTCCCCCGATACTTCTACTGTATGTCAAAAACTCAAGGAAGGTGGCTGATGGAGAAGAACGTATCGCTCACCTACGATGAAGCAGCCGCGCTGCTCGAGATGTCCATGCTCACGTATGCGAATACGGATGAGAATGCTGCGAGCAGCGCTTTGATAAAGCTTGGCGCTCTGTGCAGGGAGTTCGCCGAGGAAGCTAATTCCGCCGGCGAGCCCCTTGTGAAGGCAGCCTAGCAAAAACTGGTAAGAATACCTACACCAAAGC